>JBKCAB010000123.1:0-815 GCA_046307935.1 Bacteroidota bacterium
TGAAATGAACGAATTCGTTCGATAATCCGGTATAGATCAAGCTTATGATCAGAATAACTGTACCGATCGTCAGTGTTTTTCGTCTACCGATCTTATCAGATAAGGTGCCAGTAAACAATCGGATCAGTATGGTAGAGATCACATAGATACCAAGGAACCAGCCTTTATTCGGTATGCCCATGAATTTTGACATGTCAGGAGTTAAAATGAAAATAATCCCTGAGGCCGGAGCGGTGAGTAGCATGACCATCGCGGCAGGAAGGACAGATGGTTCCATAATGTCCTGACGGTCAATGATCAGTTGTTTTGAACTGAATTTTTGTCTGTTTTGTAATGTTTCTCGAACGTAACCCACCAATAAGGCTGAAATAGCTGTAAAGCCAGTGGCAAAGAGAAATAAGTTGTCCAATCCGAGATGCATGGTAATGAAAGAGCCCAAAGACTGACCAACGCCAATTCCGAGCGACGTGAATGTACCCCAGATGCCCATTCCCTGTCCGCGTCGATCTTCAGGCAAAATATCCGTAATGAGAGCCGTTGCACCTGTCGGCATGAATCCAACGCTGAAGCCATGAAGAAAACGCAGAACCAGGAAAAAGCCTACGGATAGAACCAGTGGATACAGGAGCGAAATGATCAGTGATATTCCAATGCCGAATATCATGACCTTTTTCCGTCCGATATGGTCGGCTAATTTTCCTGAATAAGGCCTTGAGATCGCAGCTGAGATGGTGAACAAGGTGATGATGAGTCCTTTTTGATCCTCTCCGCCTAAAAGAGTTATGAAATCATTGAGTTCCGGGAGTATCAGGTTG
>JBKCAB010000124.1:0-3158 GCA_046307935.1 Bacteroidota bacterium
AGTACTTCTGTTTTACCAACTGTCTGCCACGGATCTTCCAATGCAGTACTTTCAGACCGATGGTTTTGCCAAAGTAATAGTTAAGGCCATCACCTACAATTGCCGCGACGATAAGTAAACCCAGCACTAGAGCAAGGCTTAGCTCTGCACGCTCACCCGCTTCATTTACAACACCTGCGCAAAAGGTTCCCGCTGCAAAAAGCAATGAATCACCAGGGAGTAGTGGCATTATGACCAAACCTGTTTCCACAAAAATGATCAGAAAAAGTATGCCGTAGATCCAATTTCCATAATCCTGGATCATCGCGAACAGGTATCCATCCAAATGCAGAATAAAATCAATTATCGATTTAAAAAAATCCATTTATTCAAGTTCTAAAGTTTGGTCCACCTGGTCCCTCCAGGCTAAAATTCCACCTTCTAAATAGCGCGTGTTATGAAAACCAAAATCACTGATCAGTAAATTAGCGACGGCTTCCGCTCTCTTTCCGGATCGGCACATTATTACCAATGTTCTATTTTTGGGCAGTTCATCAATACGCTTGGAAATATCTGCCATGGGAACATGCATTGAACCGATATTACAAGCTTCGTACTCGTAAGGTTCACGAATATCCACTATAAAATAGTCAGAACGCTCTGAGAGAGCTTGTTGCAGTTCCGAAGCGGTCAATCGCATCCGTTATTTTTTTTCAAATATAATGAATAGGACATTGCGCCGGGAAATTGAAGATTAAAGCACTTTTACTGAGACGGTCAAAATGAAGGTAGCAACTATTTCCTCCGACGTATTGAATGCCGTGATATTGACATCCTGATTTCTGCGCTGGCCGGATGAAATACTGCGTTGAATGGCATCTCTAACCAGCTCTCCCTCCTCGCATCTAAAGACCACATCGGATTCCGGCCTTTTGAGAAAATTCGCCGACATGCTCTTGAATGCGACCGAGATCTTACGGTCGAACTTATCCGCATAATAGAAAACATGAATTCCTGCAGCAGCATCCGCTCCAACAGTCAAAGCACCAAAATACATCGAACCCAAATGATTCTTCGTCCTCCGGCTCAACCGGATAAAAATTTCGGCATGGGTATCATCCAGCCTGCGTAATTTGGGTCTGACATATCCTAAGATCGGAATTTTCAGTAACCCCAAAAGGAACAATTTCCGGTTGTAGCGCGATAAGTTATTCGTCGAACTGCCCATATTGCTTTTTTAATTTTTTTACGATCGACCGAACCGTTGCTATCTCGTGCACATACTCAATGGACGGACCTGCACACCATACTGTTTTATAGGTAGAGCTGAATGCCGCCTTCTCCAAACTTTTCATTCCCCGAAAGAACACCAGTGCCTTGAACCATTTCTTCAAGCGCTTGTTGCGGTTGAGGAACCGTTCGAACCAATTCTGTTCCGTGCCAACCTTCTGTACATACGGTGTATTGATCACTGTACAAGGAGTACCGGAAAGTTTGGTGGTCCTAACAATATCCTTCGCCCCGTAATCGATACATGCTTGTTTGTAATCATGGGAAACACCGGATTCTTCCGATGCGATGAAAATACTGCCCATCGACACTCCGGCAGCACCGAGTTCAATCACTTCCCGTATACCTTCTCCGGTACCTATCCCCCCGGCAGAAATAACAGGTATACTGCATTCTCTAATAAGCGAAGGGATTAGCTCTTTGTATGAAATGTTCCCGGCGTGACCTCCCGCTTCCTTGTTCACCGCGATCAATGCATCGGCCCCCAGATCTTCCACTTTCTTCGCGTAACGGACATCCGTGACATCACAGAAAACCTTCACGCCAGCCCTGTGCGCCTCGCGGATTGTCTCTTCAGGTGAGCCCAATGATGTAATTATGAAATCCACTTTCTCCTCACAACAGATACTCAGCTGCTCCTTGTACAAAAAATTGGACTTGTTCACAATGAGATTTATGCCGATTGGTCCAGTTACAGCTGACTTCATTCTACGGATCCCCTCCCGAAGTTCATCTGTACTTCTGTAATTCAACGCAGGTATAGCACCGGTAATTCCTGCTTTCACAGCTTCAATGACCATTTTTTCGTTGGACACAAGGAACATCGGCGCCATGATCACAGGAAATTCTATTCCCAGCATCTCACAAAGTGCCGGTTTTACTTTTTTTTCCATCTCTATTCGAAATTAGTTTTTTTTCGCATTTCGAAGTAGAAATTATAAAGTAAATCCCGCGATACAGAAGTCCAGTATGTGTACTTTTGTTACATGACGAAAGCACAGGTCTGGCTAAAAGCGCTTCGGTTACGAACGTTGCCTCTTTCACTCTCCGGAATCATTTTAGGATCTTCGATCGCACTTTACGAAGGTTTTCAGAACTGGACAATCTTCTTGCTTGCTCTGCTTACAACGGTTCTATTTCAAATCGTGTCGAACTTGGCAAATGATCTGGGCGACAGCCAAAAAGGCACAGATAATGAGTACCGAATTGGCCCCATGAGAGCTGTTCAATCAGGCGTGATCTCTTCTAAACAAATGCGAAATGCAGTAATCCTTTTCTCTGTGCTAAGTCTGGTTGCTGCTGTAATACTCATATTCTATGGGACACATGGCATGGGATCTGATGCCGTCATTTTTTATGCACTGCTTGCCCTTGCTTGCATCGGTGCCGCGATCCTTTACACAGTGGGAAAACGTGCCTACGGATATTATGGCCTAGGCGACCTGATGGTTTTCATTTTTTTTGGATTGGTAAGTGTAATGGGGGTTTACCCGCTTTACACAAAAGAGATCAAGATAGAATTATTGCTTCCTGCTGCTTGTATCGGATTACTGAGCACCGCTGTTCTCAATCTTAACAACATGCGGGATCGAGCGAACGATGAACGATCAGGAAAAAATACACTGGTTGTGATGATGGGAGCAAATCTGGCCAAATTGTATCACGCGATCCTGATCCTTGGCGGACTGACCAGTATTGCCTTGTACATGACCTCTATCGATCATCCCTACGTATACATTGGGCTTATTCCGGGTATCATCCTTTTGCTGCACGTTCGAAAAGTCATGGCTACACGAGATCCAAAAGAATTTGATCCGGAATTGAAAAAAGTCGCACTTTGCACATTCGGAATTGCCGTGCTTACGGCCTCAGGACTCATCTTTTCACTA
>JBKCAB010000125.1:0-1977 GCA_046307935.1 Bacteroidota bacterium
TTTTAAACCTGCACTGAAGGCTGACCTGGAGGCTGCTTTGAAAAGTATGAATGAACTTGATAATTCGCTGGGAGAGCTAAGTGAAAATACATTGCGTACCGAATTAATGACGATCTATGAAGAATACGAAAAGATCAAAAACGCAGATTTCAATTACGAATACTCTTTGCTGACAGATCGTGATGTTACACGCGTTACCATGTATTTCGGAGTTGCAAAAAATGACAGTATTGGAGCGGTCAAGACCAGAATAATTAATGTTCCCACTCATGGCGGTTTGCGGATCAATACTTCTGCGGGAATGTCTTTCACTTCATTTCTCAATGGACAAAACAGCTATATCAACAATCTCGGTCAGATCCAGGAGGTCAAGGGAGACCTTTTCCGACCTGCAATTTCTACGATGTTTCATTGCTACAGACAATCATTTCGGCCTTTTACGGTTGGTGGAACATTTGGATTGAGTGTTCCCATAGAAGGAACGAAAGATTTTATGTACATGGCTGGTATCTCCGGTATCATAGGAAAAAAGCAGCGTGTGATCGTGAACCTGGGTGCATTAGGGGGTAAAAGGGATAAACTTACTGACGGGTACAATGCTGGAGACATGCTACTTTCAGAATACGCAGAGGTTCCGATCAAGAGTGTTTTTGATGTAGGCGTATTTCTTGGGGTAACATTTAATATTGCCACACTCACCGGTGGTAATGAGGCTCCATCTGAAAATGCCGCAAGCTATTCTCCGCCGGCAGAGCAAGCTCCATCCCAGAATTCCTCCATTCAGAATTTTAGACCAGAGATCCCTAACAGGACGGGGGGAAGAAACGATTAAGTTATTTATTTGCCTTTACGGCCATTTTTGCAATGCGCTTCATGGCTGTATCGTTGAAATCGGTCGTATCCCTGTCCTTTTGGAAATTAGGAATCCAACTTTCTCTTTTTCCTAATTCGTATTGCGCCATAGCCAAACCGAGGTAGGATGGATTTCCCGCTTTTTGATTATACATCTGGAATACGCGTTCTGCATCTTCAAATTTCCCTGTTTCAAGCAACACTTTGCCCTTGAGCTTGTAATATTCCAGTAGAGCTGCCGGACTTAGGGTCTGTTGAAATTTTGCCAATTCTTTGAGGTGAAGCTCTGCTTTGGAATAATCCATATTCATGTAGGCAACCATACCTCCCATGTACTGATAGTCCAGGTTTAGAGGATCTTCTTTGAGAAGGATTTCAATGCCATCATAAAGAGGGAAGTAATCCCGCGCCGCAAATTCGGATTTTACCTGTTTGTCAATCCTGATAAGAAAGAGTTCCTCATCCAGAGCATTTCCACCAAACGCCATCAGATTCAATAGTTCATTTTGAGCATATTTGTACTCATTGTTTTCCGTATGGAACATAATTAAAGCGCGATATGGTTCCAGGTCGAAGGAGTCCATTTTTATTGCTTTTTCAAGAATCGTCAACAGATCCATTTTGGAATTCATCTGACGGTATGCATTGTATTCAAAGAGTAACCATTTTGCGGAATTTTGAAAATATTTATCGTGCTGTTTCAAGATCGCATCTGCTTCTGTATTTTTTTTCTGTTCCAACAAGATCAGTACGATCGCTCTTAGACTTTCGAAATGGTAAGGGCTCAGACTAATCCCTTTCTTTAAAGCTTCAACCGATTCGGTTTTGCGGTTCAGGTTATACAAGAATTTTCCTTTCTGATAATAATACTCCGGATTCCAGTTGTTTATTTCAAGTGCTTTGTTGATGACAGTGAGTGCCTCTTCATTTTTTTTCGTTCGCTCCAGTGTATTTAAATGCGCAACCACCTCCTCGGGATCATAGAGGTTAATGGTCAAGCCTGATGTTGCTCCACTACCGAATGCGAGCATAGCCCCTTTCGCAATGACATTTTCTGGCTCAACACGAAGTACCTTCGAGTAAAACTCCTTTGAACGCAATGTATCCTTTTGAGTGCGATAAAGG
>JBKCAB010000126.1:0-10896 GCA_046307935.1 Bacteroidota bacterium
CCGTTACCCACCACGAATTCATAAGGCTTTTCGCGGTTGTCGGATTTCGCGATCTCAACCGTATCGTTCACAAATGAACGGTACACCACGCGCACCATGTCGCCTTTGAGCACAGATTTCCCTTTCTTCACTTTCACGGTAAGGGCATACTGCAAACCCTCCGGACCGGCAGTATATTTCACCTTACCTTTCTGAGCAGAAAGCGCAAAAGAAAAAAACAGAAAAACAAGTAGCAGGTAGCTGTTGTTCATAATAGTAACTCAAATTTACTAATAAAAAGGATAAGATTTATTTAGGGATAATATTAAATAATGATTAAAGTCTTTTGGATTGTGGCAATGTATTCATAATCAACTTTTACCACGCGACGAGCGTTTTTTCCGTGCAGTTCTCACTTACTTTGATATACATTCCTGCCGGAACATTGTCCAGGCTCATCAGTTTCTTTCCTGAAAGATCAAGAAAATAGTCGGGCTGCGTACAGCGACAAGGCGCTGATCCAGCATCCTTGCTCACCTGCAGAAAAAGGTCGATGCTTTGTCCCCAAGTATTACCGGCATAAGCATCGCTTAAATCATTGGAACGCTGGTCCAGCATACGCACCCGAACAGCATAGTTACCTTCCTGCAAATCGGCCGTTACGAGCGGTAAGCTCAGTGTACCTTGTACTGAAGATAGTGCGACGCGTTCTTCGGGAACAAAAACACCATTGCGGTCAGCATCGATCCATACGCCGTATCCGTAAAGTGCGTCAGCATCTTCGGGTTGCACATCCAGCAGCAGTACATCGTCTGCAGCAGCTGTGTGCTTTCCGGTGATCAGGGAGTAACCGTCAGCAGCAAATGCTTCCCCAGCCAACAACTCTTTCCCATTTAGGGAAATGCTACGGATCATGTCGTGTTGCACACCATTGTAATTCGCCAGGGTCTGCGTGGGCTGCGGACGCTCGCACAAGGCTGCACCAAATGATTCGGCTTTCAGCTCGTCGAGCAGGAACTGACCATCGCTACCGCTGGCCGTGATCGTGAAAGTAGATGATAATCCCGACGTCGGCAATACAACAGCCACTTGACGGTAACCGATCAAGGTGTGATCAACGTAAAGTTGTCGGGTTTCAGATCCATTGCTAAAATGCAATACAGTTGCTTTTCCTCTCGGGTCCACGTAACAACTGATCAACACCTTGGATGCAGATTGATCGTGAGTGAAATCAAGCTCTGCTGCGAACACGGTTCGTGTGGCCCAAACGTGCTGCTGACCACTGTAAGGTTTTTCTGCACTAACTTCGGCACCACTTAACATTCGCACAACATGCGTGGTGACGCCTTCAAAACCTTCTGAAACAAAAGAGTGTGCCCACGATGATAAGGACAGACAGATTATACAGATTAGCGTTTTGAAGTAAGTTGGCACAATTATCAATTTGGCGAATAGATACTAAATCTCGTGCCAAGTCACTTTAGAATCGCTTAAAATACTGATAGAATATCATTTATGTGTGATTGCCAGTTGAAATACCTTTTGCAAATCGCTGTAAATTTCCCGTTTTTGGAAATTATTTCCTATGCAGGGAATTCATCTTATAAACTTGATCTCATGAAGATCCGCGGGAATGCGCAGATGGGATGAGCTCTAATCGAATTTGCAGACCGGTTGATTGGATCTTGGCAAGTGTAGATAAAAAAAATCCGCAGGCTAGCCCACGGATCTCTTTAGAAACTATGTGAAAACAAACGAATATCTTACATTTTGATGAGTTGCTTCGCGAATACTTGTCCGGCTGTGGTGAACCCTTTGATGAAGTAGGTTCCGTTTGCCATTCCGTCGAGGTTGATCTGCTGTGTGCCGTTCAATTGCTCTGTCTGGAAAACCACCTTACCTTGTCCGTCCATCAGTACGATCGTTACTGCCTGATCTGAGTTGTTCACTGCATTTACGTAATCTGTTGCCGGGTTCGGATATACTGTCAGCTCTACTGCTACTGTTACTTCTTCAACACCTGCTGTAGAAGATGCGCCGTTGTCGCTATCAGTTTCGCCTGTTGCAGTGGAACCGTTGAAGTTACCGATCGTTGCGAATTCGAGTTCTACGCTTGTGCTTGCTGAACATCCGTTCGCATCCGTTACCTCTACTGTGTAGATCCCACCGTTCAGACCGTTCAGGTCTTCATTCTGTGCACCGTTGCTCCAGGTGTAGGTGTAGGCACCAGTTCCGCCGTTCACGGTAAGGTCGATGCTACCTGTTGTTGCAACCGTTGGATCGATCCCTGTTGCAGTCAGTTCGATCGCTGCAGGAGCTGTGATATCGAAGCTAGCAGAGAATGTACAACCGGATGCGTCAGTTACATCTACGCGGTATCCTCCTGCAACAAGACCGTCAAGATCTTCTGTGTTTGCTCCGTTGTCCCAGCTGTAGGTGTAAGGCGCTACCCCACCGTTCACTGTAAGATCGATCGAACCGTTGTCAGCGCCGTAGCAAAGTACGTGTGTAAGATCAGCGTTGTGTGAAAGCAATGTCACTTCTTCTACTGTTACCGAACCATTCGCGATACATCCGTTCGCATCCGTTACTGCATAGTTGTAAACACCTGCTACTGCAGTTGTTAATTCCATTCCTGTTGCTCCTGTTGACCATGCAGCGGTGAAAGGTGCATCTCCTGACAGTCCGTTCAGTACGATCGTCTGGTCAGTAGTCTCACAGCTTCTTACCACTGTAGATCCAACTTGAAGCGTAGAGAAAGAAAGAGCCAACTGGATCGCAGCTGATGCATTCAAACGTCCTGCTCCCAGTGTTCCTGCATAATTTGCGTTCAGCACATCGATGTTGTCAGCTGATGCCTTCAGGATGTACTCGATATTCGCAGGAGTCAGGCATGGATTCACAGAAAGAACCAATGCTGCTGTTCCGGACACATAAGCTGCTGCGTAAGAACTTCCTGTTCCGTTTACGTAGCTACCTGAAGTGCTTGAGATCGTTACATCGTAACCCGGTGCAGAAATATCAACCGATGCATTGTGCTGGTGTGTGATGGATGGATTTCCAGGGAAACGCTCGTGATTGTCCTGTGGACCAACTGATGTTACTGCCAGAACGTGCTGGTAAGCAGCCGGATAAACCAGGTTTGCTGCTCCTCCGCATGTTGATCCGTTTCCTGCAGAAGCAATTACCAGTGAACCGTTGTTGTATGCTTCTGTGATCACATCCTGAGCGAATTGGCTGAATGAACAACCGGATACCCAGCTTGCGTTGATGATCTTTGCACCTGAATAAGAAGCAGCGAGGATTTCGTTGTAGGTCATTCCGCGGAGTTGCAACTGCGTGTTGTAACCGATAGCGCTTTTTCCGATTGCGTTATCAGTTGCACCACCTGCTGTGATCGCTACTGCTGTTCCGTGTGCTACGTTTGAGTTAGTAAGTCCGGAAGTCATGTATGTGAACTTTCCCTGAAGTTCTTCGTGCTGTGGGTCGAAGTTTGTATCCGTGATACCGATCACTACTGAAGAAGAACCGGTTGTGTAGTTCCATGCATCCTGTGCTTTGATCAGGGTAAGTGCATAATCGTTAGGAACAGCGAGTGAAAAATCATTGGGTGTGTACAATGCTTCATAACGCGGTCCGATCTCTGGAGAAACAAAGATACCGTGCTCAGCTGCAACGGCCTGAAGAAGATCGTTCTCGTCGCATGCACAAGTTACCTCATACACATACTGAAGCGCTGCATTGCGTGATGCAGGAAATGCCTTTTCGATCGACTGTACATTGTGTGCAGCGATCAATGTATTTACTTTCTGCGATGAAGTGTTCAATCTACCGTTCACCATTCCGATCGACAATTCCTGAGCCGCAGGGATCTTTACCCATACGCTCCCTGTTTGCTGACCGAAAAGACCACTTGTCATTGCCAGAACCAGAACCAGTGTTGAAATTTTTCCTGAGGTAGTATTCTTTGTTTTCATCGCGTTTTGTTTTTTTTCGTTGTTTCTTGAGACAAAGATGCCTCAGCTTCCACACGCACGAAAAAATTCTGATGATGTCAGATGTAAATCAAGTAAACACTCCCAAATTGGTCTACGTAGTATTACGTACGCGGACCTGTAACGCATGAAAAAAGCCGTGGTTTTCACCACAGCTTTTCAAAAAATCCAAACTATCCAGTTGCTCAATCTAAGGCTTGCATTCTCACCACTGCCTTTGATCCATCAACAAATGTCACATGCACGAAATATACTCCAGTACTTAAGTGGTATATACGAACCACAGTGTTCTTCTCACCAGTTTCAAGATTCAGCTGCTGTTCTCTGGAATGCGCATCAAAGAGTTGAATTTGAGCAAGCTTGGAGGGATCTACGTCCAGAACAAAGAGATTTTTGAACGGGTTAGGATAAACAGCGATACTTTCGGAGTTCAACTCAGCAATACCGGTAACATCTTCCACCACTACGGAAACAGACGCTGTACAACCGTTCGCATCCTCGACAATGTAGGTATAGGTGCCTGCTGCAGTTTGATTGAAGGTGCCTGTTCCGGTGTAAGGAGCAGTTCCTCCCGTTGCGGTGATCGTGATATCGGAAAGACAACCGGAACAGGTAATATCTGTGGCACTTCCACTCGCGGAAAGTACCGTCGGTTCGTTGAGCGTGTAAATGAATTGTGCTGAACACCCGTATGCATCTGTCACGTCAAGCGTATAAGAACCCGGGATAAGCTGATCCGCAACCGGATTACTGCCACCGGATGACCAGTCGTAAGTGAGTTCACCAAAGCCACCACTGACATTCGCCGTTATAGAACCGTTCGCATCCCCGTTGCAAAGTGGATCCAACAAGACCGGATCATCACTGAAAACAGGATACACAATCTGTGCTGAATCAGCAGCTGAGCACCCCATGGCATCCGTAAGTGTGTAGACGATGTAGGTATCATTTTCGAGGAACACATCGGCAGAACCGGCAGTTGAGTTTTGGATCGTATTTCCGGAAGACCAACTGAAGTTCGAAACAGTGTTACCTTCAAGAAGCGTCAAACTCCACGTGTAAAGGATACCGTTCGAACCGCTTGCTGCATCGGTTACGCGTAAATACCACGTTCCGTTCGCTGAACCCGTTAAATTACTGAAGGCCTGCTGTGGAAGATACGTACCCGTGAAAGGAGCCGCTGCACTGAGAATACTTTCTGTAGCAGCCATCGAGAATGTAGTGCTGTAGAATCCGGGACCAGCCCCCTGATTCAACTCCGTAAGCAAGATCGAACTTCCATCCGGAGCGATCAGATCGAAACGAAGCTGTGTCACGTTTGGATGTACCACGGAATCAATCTCTACAGCCAGCAACTGCGCAGCAAAACCACCTGAGCCAGAGACAACCAGTGGAATGTCTATCCCTGCGCTGTTACCGTCAGGTAAAGCTACCGGTAAGGAGGTGTATTGAAAATCAGGAAGTATGGTCGATGTGACTCCATTCGCACTGCCTGAAACGGCTAAGTTCACAGCAGATAGCAAACAAGCTGTATCCTGATATACAAGAACAGGCGCAGGATTCTGACCGTACAACCAAGCGGTGAGGTTATCCTCGAAAGTCCCGCTTACCGGACTGATCACTGCGGTTAAAGCGAATTCGTATGCCCCTGCAGCGGTCAGATCGGCCGTTTGAGTGAAAGTGTAAACCGCCTCAGCACCAATCGCCAATGAGCCGGAGCTGATCGTTTCATTGAGTACTGCACTGTTCGGTCCTGCTATTGTTGCTGTCAACTGCATCGGAAGCAAAGAGAAATCCAAAGGAACATAGCCCGTATTGCGGATCCTAACCTGAACCTCTTCCTGATCAGTGTAACAAGCCGATTGAACAGGCGTCACCAGTTCGAGTAGCGCGATTTTCTCCTGTGTGGAATTGAACAGGTTGATGTTGTCGAGATGCAGATTGAAAGCCGATCCGTTACCAACACCATCATCCGCCTTGAAAGCAAGAATGATATCCTGACCTTCGTAGGCACCGAGGAAATACTCAAAATTAGTCAGCTGATTACCGATAAGATCTCCAAATTCAAATGCAAGCACTTCGGTGTAATTGAACCCACAGTCCGCAGAAACCATCAAACTGAATCGATCATCAGCATCAAATGCTCCGCTTCCGGAGATCGATGAAGCATCGGTTAATGCAAGGTCGAAGCTGACAAAAGTATTGAAAGCTGCCGTAAGTTTAGGTCCAACGATGAACGATGCCGAATTACCTAAATTGTAGTTAAAAGAAGCCGTTACATTGTCCGGGGTACCCAGACTCGTTGAAGCAGTCCATGGAGAGCTGCCTGAAACCGGCTGTAAGGCGGTGGATTCATTCCAACCCGAATAAGCAACGGGAAGATTATTACCGCCAAAAGCAGTGAAAGGAACCTGTACAGGGAGTGTTACCGGCGCTGCATTCTCGAGCAGCAGATCAGGTGAAAGATCATTTCCTGTATTCTGATCTCCGGCTAAGGTGAGCTGGCAACTGATCGTATAATTGCCGTAGGCGCTCATGTCGATGTTTCCGACCGGGATATTGAGATACTCCAAAGAACCTAAAGGTACTCCTCCGTTCAAATTATTATCCGCCAGTGTCAAGTTCAGTGTAGCCACTACCGGTCCATTCACATTGACTTGGATATTCAGCGGTTTCAAAAAGAAATCATGCGGTAGATAGGCCAGATTACGAACACGGATACTAACAGCTTCCTGATCAGTGAAGCAATCGTCGAACACCGGTGTCAGAAATGACGTAAACGCAATATCATTGTTTATCAACGAGAATTCATCCGCTCCGATATCAGGTGTTGCTCCACGAAATTGTCCATCGATATCAACCGAAACCCATGATATGCCGTTCATTGAGCCCGTTCCATCCAATGCAGCAGAAAGAACGTGAAGATCGCTCTGGATATTGGTGAATTCCGGGTTGACACTGATCGAAGCGGCATCCTGACCTGATGCTGTATTCCACAACGGAAGGGTAGCGTAATTCGTCGCCGTTGCACTAGTTTTTCTTACCAACACACCATTTACAGCATCCAACTGAAAGATATCGTTTCGGTTGGAGATCGATCCGGCTGCTGCTATCGTCAGGTTGGGTACAACCATACCGTAATGGAATGGCGTTCCGGATTGACCCGTTGTAAAATTCGCCAGAACATTGTTCCGAATGTTCACTGTTGGTCCGGTTTGGATCACTTCAAGGCAAGCGTTAGATACATTTACGCATGAGCTTCCGTCGATACTCACGTTGTTGAAATCCACATTGAGAACACTGGTAGCAGGAACTGCCGTTAGCGGCTGAATGCTGAGTCCCTTCAGAATGATCATTCCTGTTACGGTCGTTAATGCAGTGGATAGATCACTGACAAAGTTATTGTACACGTTGGCTGAACCACCGCTGGCCACAACACAACGAATACCAGATACAACGCACGTTACAGTCGTGGAGGAGCTGCGCAGACCTCGAATTGTGTTTCCGCTGATTTCAGACAAGCCCGTTGAGTTACTGACATAAATGGCATCCATGACGCCACCGCTACCGCCAGGAGAGGTAAAGTTGGCTATTGTATTTCCCCGAATGATGCAATCCTTCGCATTGACATAATAGATCCCGTAGCTGGAGCTCGTTCCACCCAAAGCGCCAGGACCACTTGTTCCGAGCTGACAGTTTATAACTGCTACGAGTTCATCACGGTTCGTTGCATTTGAGTTGATACGAATACCATTCAGCGCATTATTGATAGTAATATTTTCGTAAGTATTGTTGCTGTTGGTTCCGACAAGAGATGTCGGTGCTGTGGTGGTGGTCTGTATGATCGTGATATTTTGCGCGTAGAGTTGGTTGTGTGTAATCACCATATTTCGAATCCTGTTGAATTGGGATCCATTCGTGGCACTGGCATTGTTCACGCGTAGGGCATATTCAATATTCACAGCTGAGGTACCCGGATTTGGTACAGGAGCTAAATCAATACCATCGATCGTAATGTAATCCACGCCATTCAGCGTAATTCCTGCATCCGTTGAGGTGGTTCCTCCGGAAGATACAATGACTGGATTTGCACCTGATCCTGAACGAATGAAACCGATCGTATCAGCTGCGGTACCGGTTCGCGTGATGGTTAATGGTCCGTGATTGAACGTTTGTCCTGCCGAAACATTGAAACGCACATCGCCTGCAATCCCGTAGGTGTTCAGGTAGTTTATCGCATCATTGAAATTATTGAAGTTCGAGCCGGGATTTGGAATAGCTCCGGAAGTTGGCAGCAAGTTATTGATCGTGTATGCTCCATTCAAAGGCTGCCCGAAGTTGGATACTTCAGATGTAAGACCGATATTATCTATCGCAACAGGTGTGCCCGAACCGTCGACATTGTCGTTCTGCCAGGTGAAGATCAGCCGGAAAGTTGTACCCGCAAGAGCCTGTGGTAGTTCAACAGAAACCTGTGTGTAATCAAATACGTTGGCAGGGTCAGTGTACACGAGTGTGGCACCCACAATATCGGTCAGGCTAGATTGAGGCTCATTGGCTAGAGGAAAAACACTTGTGGGTGCAGTGTAAACCAATAAGCGATCGAAAAGATTTTCTCCCGGATTTTTATACTGGAAAGTTAGGGTGATCAAATTCTCCCCAGCCGGAACAGTCACATCACGGTAAAAATGTGAGGTTTGAAATGCTCCGGTATTGTACACGTAATCTGCACCGGCTGTGGCTGAGATGAATGCCGCATTGTTGCCGGCAAACGGTACAGGAACACCGGATGCTCTCCATGTATTTGTGGTAGCCTGAACCGGCGTCCAACCATTGGCTGCAATACCTGCTCCGAGCTCAAAACCACCCTCTGAATTCGGATTGATTAGCTGAGTTTGGGCTGAGCTGAAAAGTGAAAAAATGAAAAGTGAAAAAAGAATGATGGTACTCGTCAACCTATTGACTTTCGACACTGATCTCTTTACGAAGTAATTCACGTTGTTCTTCATCTTTAATAATAAATAGATAAGTTCCAGGCTCCAGGTAGCGCAGATCTATACTGAACGAATTGAATCCGGCATTGGTTGATTCATCCGCACGGTACACGTTCTTACCTGTTGAATCCGTGATCAAGATCTCAATCTGCTCCAGTCCAATGCTGTTCTCAAATATGAACTGCATGTAGCCACCAACGGCGTCGGAAATATAGGCTTTTTCGATCAATTCATACTCCTCGGCGATCGGATTTATTGTATCCGTATCATTTAAGATCAGCTGAGGAGAACACCCTGCATTGGAAATAAGATCACTGTAACGCATGGTACTACTTCCACAACCCGTAACAGATTTAACTGAAATCACACCCGAAATGAATGCTGCGTCAACAACAACCACTATGGACGCACCACTTTGACTTGTGTTTGGTGCAAACGACATTCCTACAGGTAAGCCCCAAATGTAAGATGTCGCACCGGGAACTGCATTCACAAAATAGGTCAATTGATCACCCGAACAAGCCGTCAATGGACCAATTATTTCACCAGGGAGAATCGGTGAAAGACCAACCACCAGGCTGGATGAACCTCCGTTCCCGCATGAATTGGTAGGTGTAACGGATATCGAACCTCCAGAGAATTGAGTATTGAACTGAACCGTCACGGTTGTTGTACCCTGACCACTGATGATGGATGCATTCGCAGGAACTGTCCACGTGTAAGTTGTAGCTCCGGTAACTGCACTGATGGAATACGTGTAGGATGATCCGGTGGTAATACACGTAGGGCCACCGATTGATCCTGCAGCAGACGGTACTTTGGTAATGGTTTTCGATTGCTGATAAACTGCACCACACAACGTATTAACCGTAACTGAGATCTGACCCGATACAAATCCGGCGCTGTACGAAACAGTAATGCTTGCCGTTCCCTGACCACTTATGATGGTTGCTCCACTAGGAACTGACCACACATAACTATTCGCTCCCACAGGCGGTGTAACGCTATAGACGGTACTTCCGGAACCAATCAATGAGCAGACACTGGATAATCCATTCATTGCAATTGGTTGTGGCGAACCTCCGCTTGATACTCCTGCGAGTTGGATCGCAGTTGGTTGACTTAAACTACAACCGTTACTCAAAACAACACTGATCGATCCTCCGGTAAATCCATTGGCAAACTGCACACCAATGGTGTTTGAACCTGCACCACTGATAATTGAAGCGCCTGCAGGCATAGTCCAAATGTAATTCGTTATGCCGCTTACAACAGGTGTTGAGTATGTTACCGTCTGACCTGTTCCCACAAAAGAACATACCGACTGCGGACCGGAAATACCCGTTGCTGCGGCAAGCGATGGTGAAGAAACGGTCAGATAACGCATAGTCGAGCTGCCGCATGCATTGGCTGACTTAACCGACATTGCACCACTGGTGAAATTCTGGAACATCACGTTAACAGAATCATTGGTCACAGGAGAGGAGATGATTGTCGCACCGGATGGCATACCCCATATATAATAAGAAGCATAGGCAACTGAATCTACCCTGTAGAGCTGCGAAGGCACAGCGGTACACGCAGTTGCAGATCCGATAATGGCCATCGGACGGCGCGGAGGAGCCAGAATGAAGAACTCAGCCGCCGGACTTGTTCCGCACAAGTTGCTTGCCACCACCGACAGCATTCCGCTGTTGAACTGGCTTGCGAATTTCACGCGTACAGAGTCGGTTGATTGTCCAAAAATGATCGTTGAATTTACAGGTGGCGTCCACGTGTATGTGACACCAGGCTCTGCTTCCACTTCGAATGTCACCGTTGTATTCGGTAATCCACATGAACTCGTCGTAATGAATTCCGGTGTGAACGGCACTTGAGTTACATCAATTGTTGCTACATCAGTTCCGCCATTGTACACTGCGTTGAAT
>JBKCAB010000127.1:0-1736 GCA_046307935.1 Bacteroidota bacterium
TCCTTTTCTCTCCCCCGCTTCAGATGAAACAAATGAAGAATTATTTCATCTTCCATTCCGGGCAATATACTCCAAAACAGGAGCTTAGCAATGAAAACAACGGAATCTGGACCCAACGCGGCACACGAGTGGAATTCAGTCTCGACAGTTTGAGCAAACACGAAGTTTTTGGAACCATTTACATCCCAGTTGAACGCATCATTTCCCGCAATCGCTTTTTCTAGATCTTCACTTTTGATCACTTCCCTGATTAAATCTATCTCAGAAAGGGCTTCTAACATTTTGCTGTAAATAACTCGGTTGTCACAGCCTTGGGGTAGCCTCGATTTAATGCTACTTTAAACGAAAAAAGTGCGCCCATGGCCAAAAAAAGTAAGATTTTCGTACTTGATACTTCTGTTCTGCTGCATGACTTCGAATCGATCACGAATTTTGAAAAGAATGACGTAGCGATCCCGATAACGGTTCTTGAAGAGCTGGACAAATTCAAGATCGGTAACGACACCAAGAACTTTTCTGCCCGAGAGGTGATCCGATTCATCGATAAGTTATCCGGTAACGGAAGCTTGCAAGAATGGCTCGAACTGGGCAATGGTCTCGGTAAATTCAAAGTCGTGCTGGAGAGTAATCCGCGGGAGATCAATGCAGAATATATTTATTCCGTGGGTAAGAATGATCACAAGATCATTAACGCGGCACTTTACCTGAAGGAAACCGAAACCAAACGGGAGGTCATTCTCGTGACCAAGGACATCAATCTTCGCATTAAAGCTAAAGCCCTTGGGATCGCTGCTGAGGACTACAAAACAGGCAAGGTAAGTAACACGCAGATCGAGCAGGCAAGTGCCTATTCCATAGAAGGTATCGATTCAGAGACCATCCGACAGATCTTCACAAAAGGAAAGATCGATGAAGATGGATTACTTGGGGCGAAAAAGATCAAAAATGGGTTCTATATCCTGAAAAATGGGAAGTCTTCATCGCTGGCCTACTACAATCATTTCACAGACCAGATCGAACGCATAGAAAAAGAATTTGTATATGGCGTAAAGCCCAAAAATGCTGAGCAAGCATTCGCATTGCATGCCCTGCTGAACCCGCAGATCAGGTTGGTAGCCTTACAAGGTGTGGCAGGGACAGGAAAAACGCTGCTGGCCCTTGCTTCTGCGCTTGAGCAGAGCAAATCATTCAACCAGATCATTCTGGCTCGGCCGATCATTCCCCTTTCCAACCGGGATATCGGCTACTTACCGGGAGATGCCAACGACAAGATCGGGCCTTACATGGAGCCGTTGTGGGATAACCTGAAGTTCATCAAATCACAATTTGGTGAAAACGAGAAAAAGCACAAAGCGATCCTTGAGATGGAGCAAGCCGGAAAGATCGTGATCACACCGCTGGCATTCATCCGAGGGCGCAGTTTGTCAAATATCATGTTCATCATCGACGAAGCTCAAAACCTCACGCCACACGAGGTAAAAACGATCATCACACGGGCAGGAGAAAATACCAAGATCATTTTTACCGGTGATGTGCACCAGATCGATACACCCTACCTGGATGAGAACAGCAACGGACTGGCCTATTTGATAGACAGACTGAAAGGTCAGGATCTTTTTGCGCATGTCAAGCTGGAAAAAGGAGAACGTTCAGAATTGGCTAACTTGGCGAACGATCTTCTCTGAGCTTTACTTTCGGAACAAATCACGAAACGCCGTTTCTAATGAGGTATGATT
>JBKCAB010000128.1:0-1981 GCA_046307935.1 Bacteroidota bacterium
CATACACGAAAGAGGAGCGCATCATTCAATTCATGGTCGACTTTGGAAAATCACTTGGATTGGAAACAAAAACCGACATGATCGGAAATGTGATCATTAAAAAACCAGCCACGCCAGGCATGGAGAATCGGGTGACGCTCATTCTTCAGTCACACATCGATATGGTCCATCAGAAAAATGAAGATACCAATTTTGATTTTGAGTCGCAGGGAATTGAAATGTACATTGATGAAGACTGGGTAAAGGCAAAAGGCACCACGCTTGGCGCTGACAATGGGATAGGTGTTTCAGCGATCATGGCATTGTTGTCTTCAACCGATATTGCACATCCTGCCCTTGAGGCTATGTTTACGATCGATGAGGAAACTGGTATGACTGGTGCAAAAGAGTTGGAAGGCTCTAATTTTTCCGGAAAGATACTTTTGAATCTTGATACGGAAGACGATGACGAACTTTCGATTGGTTGTGCAGGCGGTATTGATACAAACACTTCATATGACTACTCTGAAGAACCTGTAAAAGAAGGGTACAATACATTTTTAATCTCTCTTCGCGGACTACTTGGAGGGCATTCTGGAATGGACATTCATCGTGGGAGAGGCAATGCAAACAAGTTGTTGAACCGCTTTTTGTACCATCTTAATTCGCTCACAGAACTTCAATTAATTTCTTTTGACGGAGGAAGTCTTCGAAATGCCATTCCAAGGGAAGCGACTGCCATTATTGCGATTCACAGAGACCAGGAAATGTGGCTACGCGAAGAGACGCATCATTTCTTCACGATCCTAAATGTGGAATATGGTTTCATAGAGCCGAATCTTTCCCTTGAGATCTCCAGTGCAATGAGTTCTGCACATGCAGTTCAAGAGAGCGACTTCATGAAGATCATGAACACTTTGTACAGTGTCCACAACGGCGTTTTTCGCATGAGTCCATCCATTGACGGACTTGTAGAAGCTTCTTCAAGTCTTGCCCGCGTGATCGTAAAGGATGGAAAGTTTATCACGCAATCGTTGCAACGAAGTAGCGTGGAAAGCTCAAAAGGAGATGTTGCCAATACCATTCGTACGGCATTTGAGAACATGGGATGCAGCGTGGTCCAAAGCGGAGATTATCCAGGTTGGGCTCCAGATCCTAATTCAACGATCCTTAAATTAATGGCTGATTTGTACCGGAATATGTTCAATGAAGAACCGCAGATCAAAGCATGTCACGCCGGACTCGAATGTGGGATCCTCGGTAAACATCTACCGGGAGTTGAAATGATCTCATTTGGACCGAATATCAGAGGGGCGCATTCTCCGGATGAAAAGGTACAGATCTCATCCGTTCAGAAATTCTGGAAGTATCTTCTGGCTACGATCGAACGAACGCCTGCAGCATAGAATATGGCCGATCAGCATGAACTGATCATATTGGCAAATACACGGATGCCCTTCGGGAAATACAAAGGATATTTTCTTGTCCATCTTCCTGAGCCATATCTGGTATGGATGAAAGGGCAGGGGTTTCCTGATGGAAAACTCGGACAACAATTGGAGCTGATCCTTGAAATAAAGATCAATGGACTGGAGCATCTTATATATCCATTGATTAAAAAATAAACAATATGTAAATCAGTATCAATTTTGATTAACCACTTGTTTCCAATAAATTAAACTTCTTTATCGAGTGATCTAATACAATTCAAACGATACATTTTTAAATTTTTTATCTTTTCTTGTAACCATTTGATTTAACCGGGCGTAAACTCGCCCTGTATGAACGGAACAATGAACACAAGACAGGAAATCATGGTAAATAACACAGTTAAAGTAGCACAGTACAAGCTTGCTCAACACCGTATACAGGGAACGAAAAGCAAGCTGAATATATTCGAGGTAGCGCAGCTCATGGATGCCGTGCGCACAGCGGAGCAGATCAATAAGGCGGGTACAAGAACCATCTTCCATTCAGTGAACCTGAATTGATTGAATAGCAC
>JBKCAB010000129.1:0-3147 GCA_046307935.1 Bacteroidota bacterium
ATGTAAAACCGTTTGACGTCGTTCAGGCAGCTTTTTACGTTTCGAGCTGTTTTGAAGATTTTCCCGAAGCAACAGTTCATGTCATTGGTGTTGACAGCGAGCCCATGGTGAATTTCTCCGGATCGGAAGGAACATTTCCGGCTGTCATGCTTTACAAAGGACACTACTTCGTGGCCAACGACAATGGTTTTTTCGGGGCTTTGGTCGGTGAAGAGCAAGCTGAAGGATTCTATCGGATCGATGATGTTCTTTCTGATGTTTCGCTTTTCAGATTCCCCACTAAAAACATGCTCATTCCTGCAGCGTGCCGAATACTGAACGGAGAGAAGTTGGAAAGTATTGCCTCTCCTTCAAGTTCATTCAAAAGGGCTTTCAGTCAGAATGCGGTGATAGAGCAAAATCTCATCAAAGGAAATGTTATTCACATCGATAATTACGGGAACCTGATCACCAACATTCACCAATCATTGTTTGAAAGGTTCGGAAAAGATATTCCTTTCACGATCTACTACCGACACAAGGATTACCACATCGACGAGATCTCCTCAACATATAATTCGGTGCCTAGTGGAGAGAAGGTGGCTGTTTTTAACAGCAACGGCATACTGGAGATAGCGATCAACAGAGGCGCAAATGCAGGAAGTGGCGGTGCCGATAAGCTTTTTGGCGTGCGTGTCGGCGATATTGTTCGTGTTGAATTCACACCTCGCGGCTCACGCACAACGATCGAATCACTTTTCTGATGCTAGTACGAATCGTAAAACTGGATTTTCAAGAAGACCGAGTCGAAGATTTTCTGAACTTCTTCGAATCGACCAAAAACAAGGTCAACAATTTTCCGGGATGCCTCGGGATGAAATTACTTCGCGGAGCTGATGACCCTTCAATCATAGTTACATACAGTCATTGGGAAAAGGCGGAACACCTCGAGAACTATCGCAAATCAAGTACTTTCATCGAGATTTGGACAAAAATAAAGCCTTGGTTCAAAAACAAACCTGAAGCATGGAGTCTTCAGGAGCATTTCAATGGTTTTGATGCAAAAATGCCACCTATTGAATAATTATAGGTTCTTTTTTTTGTTAACACAAATTAAAGTCTAACTTTACACCAATTAATTTCTTATTATAATGAGTAAAGGAACAGTAAAGTTCTTTAATGAGTCAAAAGGTTTTGGATTCATTATCGACGAAGAAACAAAGAAGGAGTACTTTGTACATGTCACAGGACTTGTTGACAAAGTGAAGGAACACGACGAAGTCGAATTCGACCTTCAAGAAGGTAGAAAAGGATTGAACGCAGTGAATGTAAAGTTGGCTTAACGATATATTTGTTCAAGAGATTCGAAAAAGTCCTGCTGTAACCAAGCAGGACTTTTTTTATTAACACCTTTAATGCGCATAACGTATCTCAGATTTTCCTGTTTGTTTCTGAAGGAAATCTTAATTTTGACCCTGTAATCAACAACATTGCATGAAGGCACTTTATTTCAAAGAAATAAAAAGCTTCCTGAGCTCGATCATCGGCTATATATTTATTCTGATCTTCCTGATCGCTTCAGGTTTATTGCACTGGGTAATTCCGAACTATAAATTCTTCAATGCCAACCTGATGGAAAGTGGTGAAGCTACGCTTGTTCCGTTCTTCGAGATCTCACCGTTCATCTTCATGGTCCTTATTCCTGCGATCACTATGCGTATGATTGCGGAAGAACGGAGAACAGGCACTATCGAGCTACTATTCACCCGACCGATCTCGGATTTCAATATCTTATTTTCCAAATATTTAGCTGGAGTAACTCTTGTATTCCTTTCAATAATCCCAACACTTGTCTATTACTTATCCATACATTACCTGGGTTCGCCGGTGGGCATTCTGGATGACGGAGCAACGATCACATCCTACATCGGATTATTGTTCCTCGGTGCAGTATTCGTTGCCATTGGACTGTTTGCATCTTCACTGACGAACAATCAAATTGTTGCCTTTATTGTTGGTGTCTTCCTTTGCTTCGTCTTTTACTCCGGATTAACGCTGTTAGGATCCTACGTTCTGCTCGGAAAACTGGATTCTGTTATACAATACATCAGCTTATCTTTTCATTACGGATCCATCATGAAAGGAGTAATCGATACGGCAGATCTGGTCTTTTTCATTTCCATTATCGGGATCTTCCTCTTCGCAGCGCTCACGGTCGTTAAATCATCTAAGAGCTAAGCCATGGCAAAACGAACGGTATTTAAAGGCCTTTTTAATTGGACATTCTTTGGAGTTTTCATTGTCGGCATCGTTCTGATCAATGTGATTAGCACCTTTCTGTTTGTCCGCATTGACATGACTGAAGATCAACGCTTTTCACTTTCGAATGGGACGGTTAATTTCTTGAAGGATGAAAACCATTTTAAAAACCGTCTTAGCATTAAGATCTACTTGGATGGCAACCTTCCTTCCGAACTGAAATATTTTCGAAATACCATTGAAGACAAACTGAATGAGTTCAAGGAAATCGCCGGAGATCGCATAGAATATATTTTCATTGATCCCAATACAGGAACCGAATCCGATAAACAAGCTCTTTTTGAGACTTTGTACGCCAGAGGGAATGGAATAATACCTATCGATGTTAGCTTTTCCAAAGATGGAGAACAGACACAGATGATGATTTGGCCGGGTGCTGTCATTGACTATGGCGGCTCTACAGTCAACACTATTCAGTTCCTACCAGGAACCCAGCCAGGAAAACCATACATGCTGGAAGATTTGACCGGACTGATAGAGAATTCGGTCAAAAACCTGGAATACATGCTCATTTCATCACTGAGAAGGGCTACGCAAGAAACAAAACAGCGCATTGCATTCCTTCAGGGTCACGGGGAATTGACCTTTGCTGAAACTCAGCGAGCACGTGCTTTGATCTCTAACTACTACTCGATCGCAGACATCACGCTAAACGACTCTTTGGCCGCACTCGATGATGTTGATGGACTCATTATCGCGAGACCTCGTAGCAGTTTCAGTAACAAGGACCTTTATCTTATTGATCAGTTCGTTATGCGTGGTGGCAGATTGATGTGTTTCCTTGATGCAATCTACCTGAATGAAGATTCACTAAATACGCGCGGTGTAACCCACACTACGCGATACAAC
>JBKCAB010000130.1:0-654 GCA_046307935.1 Bacteroidota bacterium
AGAATCTGTGAATCCTTGCGCAAGTTCCGGCAGAACCTGAAATCCATCCGTTCCAAAAAGGTAAGCTTCAAATTCTGTGTCGCTTACATCGATCCCAAGTGCTTCGTATTCCCTCTCGAATATGGTAGTTTCAACAACATAGTTGAATGCCTTGTCGAGTGATGCCTCCTGATCGCGCTGTCCATATTCACGTTGCTGTTGCATGAATTGCATGCGGTCCTGCTCCTCGAACTTGCGACTTGCCTCCTCGTAGGCAGCAGCGTCGACCATTTCTCCATAAACGGTTCCATACCCCAACTGCTCATCCCAGGACCCGAAGATCTTGTCATAGTCGTTCAAAATGAATGCCAGCAAAGCGATCCCAACGATCGCAACCAAAAGCCCTGATCTTTCGCGAATTTTACCAATTAAAGCCATTTTCGGAATCTTTAAGGCTGCGAATATAATGAGTTGAATTGACTTATGAAAATTTCAACACAATTGGGGCCGTGAAAGAAAAGAGCCGGCATAGTCCGGCTCTTTAGATATTCTACTTTTGAAAGGTTATTAACCCTTTCCTTTTCCTCCTCCGGCAGGTGCGGCTGGTTTTTCACCTTCTTTTTGTTCACCTTCCGGTTTTGTTTCAGGGTCTTTATTGTCCTTAACGGCAGGTTT
>JBKCAB010000131.1:0-1608 GCA_046307935.1 Bacteroidota bacterium
CCCAAAAACTGCCGTCATCGTTTTGGTACATATCGTGCCATTTTCCGTCGCCACCCCATTCCACTAATTGTGTTTGCAGTTGAACGTCCAGTTTTTGTTCAACCGGTTTAGTATCTTCAGCTTGCATGGACGCGGCATCAGTTTCAGCTGTTGTCGAATCATTTGTTGGACCACTACCACAGGATATCAGTATCAGCGTGGTGAAAGCAACACTGCTCAATAATGTCAATTTTCTTTTCATCGTCTGTTTTTATTCGTTTAAATATCAGATTTTGTAGTTCAGAAACACATTTTTTATCAATGAGTTTTGGCACTATTTCACCGTTTCAAGTCAAAAAACGACCATTCTTTGAATGATTTGTAAAAGTAAAAAAGAATTCACATTCTGTTGAGGCAATCCGTGAGTGTTTATTGCCAAAGCGAGCTTGGATTGGAAAACAGGATATAATTTTCTGGAGGCATATCGCGTTGAGAATGGCTTCAAGACGTACTTCCTTTCAACCCTACCCGCGGACGTGAAATTTACATCGGTGCTTCAAATTTAAAAACGAACAGACAGCAAAATAAAGAAGAGGTGCTGACTTTCGTATTCTTGCAGCGCAGTGGTAATAAGGCCTGAATATTCCGAGTTTTTTAAAGGATTTACTTGAGAAAGATGAAGTGTGAGGTTGAGTGCGAGAGCGAAGAAGAATAGATTGAAGTGACCGCGCTCGGTTTTCGCTATCCCGCTGTTTTAGTCGGTTAAACTGAATTTTTTCCAATCGGTTTGTGCATGATGGGGCACGATAATGTGAATTGCTCTCATTTTTACAGAACAAGAAGAAACAAATTGGTCAGTTGAAAGAATATTCGCTCATCAGATCAGTCACTTTTTTTCATCGCAATACTTCCATTCGTGGTTCCATCTAAGGTACTGATGAAGTAAGAAACGAAATAGGGGTGTTTAGTGCTTGTAGGATTTGTACAGATAATAACTTTTGACTCAACGATTTTTCCTGTCAATGCCTCTTCATCTTCCATTGTGAAATAGTAAAACCCATTTTTTTGTGAATGACTCGTCATTTTTACACTGTAGACTAATCTATTATTGAAATACAATGAGACGGTTTTTGTATCCATGTTAAAAACATATCTGTTTAGACCAATTTCATCTTGTTTAAAAATATGATTCTTCGGATCAATTATGGAATCATAGGATTTTACAGTACCGCTATTGAAATTAAAATAACTATCAAATTCAACTTCAATGGTTTGGGAATAAACGTTTCCGAAAAAAAGGAAAATCAGAAGTAATGAGAAGATTTTCATAATGATAGTTTAAAAAATAGCGTGAAAGTTGGTGTTCGTTACGAATGGGATCGCCATCCATCAGAACATTGTAGCGTTTCATTAAAACCTGATACAGATACACATACTGAAAAAGCATTCCGACGAAAATGTTACATTTTTAAAAGTTTCAGGTTATAACCGAAGAAACTACACATTATGAAACAAATACTTCTCTCCATTCTTTTGATCCTTTCATTTGGTGGTCAAAGCCAGGAAGATTCACTGACCCAAGATACCGGCATCATTGATCTTAGAACAATTTCCGCAACCCTCTTTGGA
>JBKCAB010000132.1:0-1478 GCA_046307935.1 Bacteroidota bacterium
TCGATCCTCTCATATCTGTCGTAAGTCATGCCACCCACACCAACGATCAGAAAGAATCCAGCCAATTTCATCCTGTAACGTACACTCACGAGATCGAAGATCAAAACAATTCCCATCACAACTAACAAAAGCTGCAACAAGGTCACATCGTAACCATAGACCACAGCACCAGGCAAAGCCTCCACCCATGACAAGAACTTTAACGTGACCAAAACAATGACCGACAAACAGAATGCGAACACAGAAGACAGAATAGGAATGCCCGATATGATCGGGAAGAACAACCCGAAACCAAGTATCAGTCCGGATGTTGCCATCAAGCCAAGATTCGACAGGATGAAATAATTAGGAAATTGATTGAAATAAATGAGAGACAAAGGCGTAGTGCAGATCTGAGCGGCAAACCCAATTGCGGTGCCCTGCCAGATCTTCCTGATCCATTTATTGGAGATCCGCACGGACTCTTCAATAGGTTTATAGAAAAGATAAATGCCCAACATGGCGAGGTAAGAAAGCTGAAAACCAATATCAAACAGTGTGTATGGATCGATCAACAACAAGACGAATGCAGTAAAGAAAAGTATATTCACCGGATCATAACGCCTGGACAACAACTGGGAGAACGCCAGCATACTGAACATGAACACCGCCCGGATCACTGAAGGGGAAGCACCGGTAAGGAAAGCATAGAACCAAAAAAAGACGACCAGTACGATCAATGCATTTCGTCTTGACACAAAAGCCGAGAACCGTTCAACGATAAACAGAAGAATGAAGAGAATCAATCCAATATGAAGTCCGGACACAGCCAATACATGCATTGCACCGGTATTCATGAAGCTGTTTTTGGTTTCCTCATCCAACAATGACTTCTCTCCAAGAACTATCGCGGAGAGTAAAGCGGCCTCTTGTGCTCCAAAGTGATTAACGAACTGGTCAATACAGTATTTGCGCACCGCATCTGTGAATCTGACGAAAAGTCCGACGCCAGTCCCTTTAGAAACCGCATACTGGTCGCTCCTGGCAAAAGAAATCAGTCCGGTTCGTTTATTTCCCCAGAACATTTCCGCATCGAACTCCCCCGGATTGCCCTTGTTACGGATCTTCTGAACTTCTGAAGCGATGAACAATCGATCTCCGGGAGAAAGCTTACGTCCATTTTTTTCAGTAAAAACCAGCATCCTGGCCTTACTCGGCTTGAAACCGCTCATCGTCGACAAGAAGCGAACCTCTCCGAGCACCCTGTTCCAATCTCCTTTCCCCTCTTTCACTTCGGAAACAGCGATCACCACCGTTTTTCCTTGTGCATGTTTGTGCATGAACTCAGTTGCTTCACCCCTGTGCGAAGAGAACTGCATGAACACAATTCCAGCAATGAGCATGATGGTTGCCAAAGCTAAAAAATAGAGATAGCCTCGGATTTTAAACCATTGATCTGCAGCGACAAATAAGAAAACCCCCACCAGCAGAAATAATGG
>JBKCAB010000133.1:0-369 GCA_046307935.1 Bacteroidota bacterium
GCAGCAGCTCAGAAGCTGGAGGAAATGAATCCAACGCTTGCACTGACTGCGTATCCTAACCCGACAATGACTGCGACAACAGTTTCAGTTACACCGGTTGACAAGGGTGAATACTCAATCGTACTGACAGACATGACAGGACGTGTGATCGCTGAAGTGTTCAACGGATTCATCAGCGACTTCGAAAACAGAACCTTCGATGTTGACATGAGCGCACTGACCGGAGGCATTTACGTAGTGAATGTGATCGGCAGCAACGGTATCATGGATAACCTGAAGATCGTTAAGGAGTAATCCTGATCAATAATGAATAAGGAAAGGAGGCTTCGGCCTCCTTTTATTGTTTAGGTCATTTTTGAATCAATAACC
>JBKCAB010000134.1:0-1468 GCA_046307935.1 Bacteroidota bacterium
CGCATTGAGAACGGAACCTTGTTTTTTAAGGCGCTGGAGAATGTTCAGGGAGAAGAATGTGACCATCTCATTATCAGCCTGGGCTATGGGAAAGATCCTGAGGGTAATTTTCACATGCGGTTCGGTCCGCTGAATGCAAGGAATGGATCTAAGCGACTGAACGTTCTACTCACCAGAGCACGAAAAAAGATCGACTTCTTCTCGTCTGTCACCGGTGACGATTTTCAGATCAGTTCGAATGAAGCAGTTGACCTGCTGCGCAAATTCTTACAGGAACTGAAGGCAGGATCTGCGACCTCGAACACCGGGTTCCCTTTTGGTCTCTATCCCAAAGTGCAAGTGGATAAACTTGTGTTCCATGATATCCACGAACACTTGAAAAATGCACAAGAACTTGTGACACTGATTCGTGTACTGGAGAGCAGGGGCTGGAAAATAGAATTCCAGTGATACAGAAAGTTGAAGAAAAATCGAGAAAAACGATCAGTCTCTGATCGCCTTAATTCCGGGGAGCTCAATGCCTTCTAGGTACTCCAGCATGGCACCGCCACCAGTGGAAACATAGGAAACCTTGTCTGCCAACCCGAACTTGTTGATCGCCGCAACGGAGTCGCCTCCTCCGATCAGCGAAAAAGCTCCGTGAGCAGTGGCCTCAACAATCGCATTGGCCACATCGATGGTGCCTTGCTGGAAGTTCTCCATTTCAAAGACGCCCATCGGCCCATTCCAAAGGATCAATTTTGATTTTAGGATCAGTTCTCGACAATCCTTTGAAGTTTGTGATCCGGTATCCAATCCCATCCATCCGGCAGGAATCTCGTTGATCTCAACTTCCTTGCGGTTTGCGGCATTATCAAATTTGTCAGCAATGATCGTATCTGTGGGAATATACAAATGAACCCCTTTGTCTTTTGCCGCCGCCAAGATCTTTCTTGCCGTATCCAAATATTCGTCCTCAACGAGCGAATTTCCTACCTGTCCACCCATCGCCTTTACAAATGTGTAAGCCATGCCTCCCCCCACGATCAGGTTGTCAACTTTATCCAGTAAACGTTCTATGATGGTAATCTTTGATGAAACTTTGGCTCCACCGACGATAGCGGTAAGCGGCTTTTCTTGAGAATTCAGCACTTTATCAACAGCTTTGATCTCACCCTCGATGAGGAAACCAAACATCTTGTCATTCGGGAAGAATTTCGCTACTACTGTCGTACTTGCATGTGCACGGTGGGCCGTCCCAAACGCATCATTCACGTAAACATCTCCGTGTTTTGCGAGTGCTTCGGCGAAGCTTTCTGTGCCGGCAGTCTCTTGTTTGTAAAAACGAACGTTCTCGAGCATCAGGACCTCTCCGGGTTGTAATGCTGAAGATAGCGCGTATGCATTCTCTCCGATGCAATCAGAGGCAAACTGTACCTCCACCCCCAACACTATCGAAGTATGTTCAACGATGTGGCGCAATGAATAC
>JBKCAB010000135.1:0-6690 GCA_046307935.1 Bacteroidota bacterium
AAAATCCTGCTCATCGCATCATGGACCTTGTCATTGCGAATCGAAAGAAAAACCACCCCCTGGAAAATGATCCGTTTACCTACGAAAGTTACAGCAAGTTCATCTTCGATATCGATCGGGCATTTTTAGAAACGATTTCCCCAGATACAGAGGACAGCACTCTCATTGAGATCAGGAAATTCTTCGATGAGCAACACCTTTTCATACTTGAAAGTGCTTCGAAGCGGACATTCATTCCACCTTCACGGGACAAAGAAGAGATCATCGCTTACAAAGTTTCCGGACTGAACGATCCGATGTTCTCCACTTTCGCCAATGAAATGCAGTCGTTCACGTTTTATGAGAATCAAGTCAGTCTTTTAGGAAAGTCTTATGTCAATCCGATTGCTTTTGGGGGAACAGCTCGCTATCTTTTCATCTTAGAGGATACCACCGTAATCAATAAAGATACGACATTCACAATTTTTTACCGCCCGCGCAAGGGCAAAAACTTCGATGGATTGACCGGGCATCTTTACATTAATACAAAGGGTTATGCGATCGAAAAGGTGACTGCTTTGCCATTTGCTGACACCACGAATACACGTGTTAAAATCATCCAGGAATATGTGTTCACGGAAGGAAAAAAGTGGTTCCCCTCCAAATTGAGTACAGAGTTTTCCCTGCCTGCCTCCATTTCTGTTGAAGGACTAGAGATCATTGGCAAAGGAAACACCTATCTACGCGATGTGCGCTTCAGCAAGGGAAAACCGGAAGCGGGTGGTTTCAACAACGTTTCTGTGGAGGTTCGAGATGGTGCAGACGATTACAGTTCATCCGAATGGAAAAAGGTAAGGGAATACACGTTGACCGATCGAGAGGAGCGCACTTACGAAATGATCGACAGTCTTTCCGAAGCAACCGGTCTCGGCAGAAAACTTACTGCCCTAAAGATCCTCACAGAGGGGAAGATACCGCTTGGCCCATTGAACATGGATCTCTATCGCCTTGTCAATTTTAACCAGTTCGAGGGATACCGTTTAGGCTTAGGACTTGAAACCTCCGAGAAACTCATGCGGCCGGTGTCGATCGGAGGTTATTTCGGTTATGGAACCAAGGACCGTTACTGGAAATACGGGGGTAATATCGCTGTCAAGATCTATAGAAAAATGGGAGTCAGATTGGATCTGAGGTACCAGGATGACCTGATTGAACGTGGAGCGACCGGATTCCGGAAATCCGGATTTAGCCTGAGTGGAACAGAGTTGTACCGCGACTTCTTCATGACCTACATGGAGCGTCAGCGCCTTGCTGAGGCCAGCCTCTCGGCTTTTCTTAAGGGGAACATCAAACTATCGGTTTCTGGGAATTTTCAGCGGGTAAACTTTGAAAATGATTATGCATTCTTCACAACCGACGGAATACAGCCCTCCGTGCTGAAATGCGATGTCGCCGAACTTTCGGCCGAACTGAACTGGAACATTCGTGAACAAGTCATGGTCTTAGGCGACCAGCGGATTTCCCTCGGAACAGTCTATCCGACGATCAAATTAAGGTTTGCCAAAGGGATAAGTGGTGTCTACACCGCATCTTACGATTACCTAAGGCTAAACGCGGAAATCGAGCAAAGCTTTCCGATCTTTATGCTAGGACAGTTGAACTGGAAGCTTACCGGGGGCCATACACTCGGTGATGTTCCATTATTCCTGAACCAGATTGCGGATGGAACCGGCCGCATTGGGAATATTTCGGTGCGAAACACGTTCGAAACAGTCGCCCCGGGTGAATTCTTTCATTCCACGCAAGCAGCCTTTTTTACCCGTATGGACTTCAAACCATTCAAGACCAAAGCGAAGTGGAACGAACCACAGATCAGTCTACACCATGGTCTGGGCTATGGCGAAATGAAAGATCCACAATTTCACTCAATGGTCTTTAAAACAATGGATAAAATATACAGTGAAACGGGAATACTGCTCAATACATTGTTCTCCTCCGGACCTTCTGGTATTGGAGTCGGCGTGTTTTACCGTTACGGTTATTATTCATTTAATGATTGGCAGGATAATATCATGCCGAAGGTGTCGCTGTCGTTCCGGTTTTAAATTTGAGCGAATTTGGTGCTTTGTATATCCTTTCTACGTACTCCAACCTAAAAGAACGCTCTCACTTCCATTCCTCCGGAATGTATTGCCCGGTTGTTTTCAGATCGACGTCCGATATACTGAAGATTCATCTGAAGATTCTTTGAAATATTGCGCTGGTAAGTGAGTCCCCAGGTGAAATTGGTCCCTGTCCGCAACCCTTCCAGTATTTCGAAACCGAGGGCTGAGAACTCGTTGCCGTTATAGCCTATTTCGATCATTTTGAAGTTCCCTTGGAGGCTTCCTTTCTCAGTTTCATTGTATTTGAATGTTGTTCCGATCTCTCTCAATATTGCACGCTCCCCTCCAAAAACCGGACTATTCTCCTTGTCGGAGTATTTCGCGTCGAGCGTGATACGGTAAGTAGTGGTAGGCTGGAAGATCAGACTAGGCTGAACGAAAAAATAAGTGAGGTCAAAATTCCTTCCTGATGTGTAATCTGCATTCGAAGCTTTCGTGCCCAGCTGCCCCTTAGTTTCAAGTGTGAACTTGTTCAGAATATTCCAGCGCATGGAAAGCTCATGGTATTCATTGGAACGTGAGTCGAAGCCGGTAGCCAGCAGTGTCTTATTGTTCGTTAGCTGGTAAGAATACTCTGCACCAAAGATATTGGACGTACGATTGAAGAAAAGTGAATTCCGTAAGTTCGTTCCGGTAGCAATGATCGATGTATCCAAAACCCGCGTTGAGTAGGGATTAAAAGCCCCAATACCTGTGAAAAGGTTGGTCTTTCGGTTGATTCGAACCCTGGCTTGATCCGAAAAGCGTGAAAGTAACCCAAGTATGCCTTTTTTACTGGCCCAAATGCGTTCAGGTCGCCAGAAAACCGACTGATTGAGCTCGTTGGAATACGTTTTTACATATTCATTACTCGGTGTAAAAACCCGAATATAACTGGCCTGATCCACAAACTGAGCGAGCTCGAATTCATTAAGATCCTTTATCCCGTCTCCATTGTAGTCGATCCAGGTGTAGATTCCCTGACCATCATTCACTTGAATATACTGGAATTCCCTGCGTTGTTCAAGCCCTGAACCAACCTCGTAAAAATTAGAAAGGGTCAATGCTCCTTTGATTGCTCGCCATTCGTAATCGATCCTTCCTAAAAGACTATTTTCAGGGACTTGCTGGATCAGCGAAGAGTCAAGGATCTCAAGTGTTCTGTAGCCACCAATCAAATTCAGATTGTGGTCCTTCCATCGGGTGATCTTAAGCTCTCCTCCTGCTGTTCTGGCAAGCGCTGCCTGACGCAATTCAGCGCTGTCTGAGATCCAGTCGTAGCGCTCCCGGTAAAATAGTTTGTACTGATCGGTAGCTGAATCTCCATTCATAATATAGAACTGGTAGTCGAAGAACTGGTAGCTGTTCGGTTCGAGCGTTGCATTCCCACCCGTATAGCGGTTCATTTCATGATCATCCTTGTACCCGATCCGTATCGGACCCAACTGTTGCGACAGGTCAGCACGGTGACGGAGGAATTCACTTTTCCGCTCTGCCTCCCCTGAAAGGTAACTGCCGTCCCATTGCGCCCGAAAGCCCTTTTCATTCCACGAACCTTCGGTTGCACCGCGAATCCCCTGATAATCGGACCCAATGAGATAATGTTGTCCCTCCAGATTGATGTTCCCCACCGAGCGCTTTTTGAAATTGGCCCCTGCGATCGATGAGAGTTGATAACCTTGGTATCCCTTGCCGCGGGTGTTCCAGTCCCTGTCAAACTCGACAGTTCTATATTGTTCGATCGGCACAAAGGTCGTGCTCAACGCCTCAAGTTCCAGCTTGGTTTCCATTTCCCATTTGGGTATACTGTCACGGTCAAGCGGGAGCTTACCGCTCAATTTGCTTCGGTTGGCATAACCATGATCGTCGCGACTATCAAGTGATGAAAAAGTATTGAGATCATCACCCGTGTAGGCAAATTCCGTTTCTAATTTCATTCTTCGGCCGATGGAAATACTAGCACCCGTTGACACCATTCTTCTGCGTTTCGGTGTAATAATCAATCGAGTTGGTTCGTGGTCTCCTTGTGGCACACCAGCAACCGGCGCTACCCATTTGTATACCTTGCCCAGTGCATTCAGGTTGCTGAAGACATAATTTCCCTTTCCTTGACCGACAAAGGTGAAAACTGCACGGTACATAGCCAATTCAGGGTCAACAGAATAGATCAGTACCGAATCATAACCCAGCGAATCGATCAACTTGTACATGACCTGATTTTCCGTGAAACCAATCGAATCAATGCTATTAATGTTAGCCAACTCCAGACTATCACCAATGGTGCCCAGAAATTGTTTCTGTTCAGCGCTCAGCTCTTGCTGCAAACTCTGATTCTTCGCATCTTGTTCTGTATATGCGTTCAACCAGTAGGAAAATCTTTTCGAGTAGTAGGTCGTTGATGTCTGCAACAGTGAGCGTGCAAAGTTGAGGTCAGAATATTGAAATTCCACAACGATCCTGGAATCCTTGGTAATGAGATTCCTTGAGGTGAAAACCAATTCCGATGAATTGTAGTTGATGGTATAATCCTGGTCTTGTCCCCTTTCAAGTTGTCGTCCGTCGATAAAAACCTTCTCCGTTCCCGCTAGAATGGTGATGAATGGTTCATTCTCGGCTCCTCGCAGCCGGTAAGGACCCTGATTCCCCTCCACACCCTGTATGACCTGGCGATTGAACTTTCCTTTGGATAGTGCGCCACTAACCTGAGTCTTCCAAAGCGATGCGGTATCCGCTGACCAGATGTACTCTGCAGTTAGTCCCTGAGCTCTTTTTCGGTAATTCATAAAGTATCCTTTCGGACGATACAACCAAAAATCACCTGCAATGGTCTTAAAACGATCATTGTAAAGCTGAATGAAAACCTGATCAAATTCCTGAAGTTTGTTGGTATTGCCATCGGGCTGAATAGGTAAATTGTCGTCAGACAAGGAAGCTAATAACTTGAGGTTTGGAGCGATGTCGCCGGAAAGCTCCAGATTCAGTGTTGAATTAACACCAAGGTCCTGGTTGTTGCCAAAACTCACCCCACGGGAAATACTTCCGCTCTTGTTGAGTGAAGTTCCGCCAAAAACATCGTTGACACTGTAGTTAGAGGTGATAAGGAATTTGTCAACATCTCCTTTACTCTCGGTGAAGAACAAGGATGTATCCCGGATTTGATAAACTGAACTCAGGTTTATAGGTAATACTCTGTATCGAACAAGCAGCGTATCATTGCATCGCTCCATGATCACCAGCCTTGCGGAAGCGGCATCGAGCTGATAATCCTCCTTTGCGATCATGATCGTTCCACAGTAAAGTTCGAACGAATTCGGATAGATGCTCAACGAGTCGAGCAGAACCGTATCAGAGGTCATACGCATCCTCCTCTCCCGCAGTCCTGAGGTCTGGGAAAAAAGTTCCCCTGACATAAGCAGTAGGAACAAGAGGACGAAACCGGATAAACGGTGCATGGTACTACGAAAGTACAACGTTCGAAAGAGAAAAATCGTGTGCAACGGATCTCAAGCGAGTTTATTCGGCACTATACCTTGGACCTCAGCAATTTCAGACGCGATTGGTAGTTCTTTTTCCAATTTTTTGCATTGATTAGAATTGATTGGTATATCAGGCTCAAACGCTTGTACTTGATGTTCAACATTCTGTTCAGATAGCCCTGACGTAAACTACGCAAGCGATTAAGCTCACCATAAGTTTGGGTCAAGTTCTTCATCTGCGGCATGAAATGTCCTTTGACAGCATTTTGCAATTGACTATAGTTGTTTAACCTACTTTCAATAATAAGGCGTTCTTCCCTCGATCTTTCGTTTAAAAGTGTATTCGAGAAATCGCGGGCCTTGTTGGCATGAAAAGAGGTATCTCTTTTTTCCCACTCCGGCCATAACTGCCGCTGCCGTCTGATCTCTTTTTGGAGCTTCAAAAGGCAGTTAAACGAGGCTCTTGGGCTGTAAACAGTATTCATAGTATCCGCAACGAATCTGTTGAGTTTGGTTAGACTGTTCGTGAGCTGCAGATCGGACGACCGGACCTTCCACTGGTTGAGAAAGACCCCTTCTTCCAGAATACGGAAATGCGTGTCAATTCCCTGAAAAGAACTGAGTGTCAAGCTATCAAAGTCTTGGAAGATCACAGTGTATTTCCGCCTTTCTTTCGCCTGAAGGAGCTTTAAGGAGTCACTTAATACACTTATTCGACGAAGCTCAGACCGGTAGAGCGAATTCTTGGGGTACCACAGGGTGTCATGTAAGTCGATTGACCTTACCTGTGTTGATTCCATGTCAATTCTGTCTAAAAGGGGAACTTCTTTTGACTGTATGCGATCCGATCCCTTATGGTAAATTTCGTTGGATCTGGAAAGATGACCTTTGATTCTGTTCAGCTGCAGGATTTGAGCATTGTAATGGGTTCGTTCCAAGTTAAACGCTGAAGTGAGTTGCTTTCGTTTTTTCATGAAGTCCTCTCTGTTGAGCCGGTTCGCTGCGGGTGCATGCAATATCACAGTATCCGCGAGAGAGATGAAGCGTTCGAGGATTCCTTCCGATTTGCTGCGTTCACTGTAAAAGCTTCC
>JBKCAB010000136.1:0-460 GCA_046307935.1 Bacteroidota bacterium
AGACATAGGGATTGTCCTTAAGTATTGAAGCTCCTGCGCCCGCAGGACAAACCATACGAACACCATTCTTTCGACACCATCGCGCAATGTATTCTGTAGCGTCCGGTTTCAATGAACCGATTATCAGATCTGTCTCTAGAAATTCTGGTCGGGTCAATAAATTTTCAAGGCTCAACGTGTCAGACCCTGTGTCGTGTACGAAGACATCTGCACTCAATCCGATTTTTTGCAAGGAATCAAGCGCAAGCTCAACACCCATCAGAAAATCAACAGAAACAACGGTATGCGCATCAGTAGTCCCTTTCTCCAAATTAAATGGCAAAAGAACGGCAATCTTGTATCTTTCTTTCTTTGGAAATACAATCACAGAATCTTTCAACGGTATTTCTCGATCCGGAACAGCTCTTATCTCAACTTTTTCTGTGGGCTCCTTGCTTACGGGTATCTTTAATTGATCTCC
>JBKCAB010000137.1:0-1081 GCA_046307935.1 Bacteroidota bacterium
GCCGATACCGATGATGGAATCCATAAAACTCTGTACTTCCTTGTCGTTGTAGATAAACGCCACCAGCTCAGCAGGATCGGCAAAATCAGTGGTCAGCACATCGTTTTCATAGATCACCTTTCCTTCTTCATTCACAACGCCATATTCTGTTCCCGTACCTCCAATATCGATCCCTAGGCTGTATCTGTGTTCCTTCATTTGCTTATAATTCGGTATTCCATTCTTTGTAGAACTGCTGCAGGAATTCTTCCATGAAATGATGTCGTTCTTCACCGAGTCTCCTTGCAGTGTTCGTATTTAATCGGTTTTTTAAAAGTAGTAATTTTTCATAGAAATGACCGATCGTATGCCCTTCTGAACGTGCGTATGCATCGAATGAATCGTGTAATTCATTTTTATGCGCCGGGTCATAAAGAGGGCGATTCCTGTTGCCACCAAACGCGAAAGCCCTTGCAATACCAATTGCTCCGATAGCATCAAGACGGTCAGCATCCTGCACGATCATTCCTTCAATTGTCTTCATGGAATCCGGAACGAGTGCGCCTTTGTAGGAAACCCCATCAATGATCTCTGCAATCCGAGCAATGCGTTCTTCCGGGTAATTCAGTTCCTTCAGTATTTCGGATGCCACAGCACCTCCCTTATTCAGCTCACCGCCATTCAATTTATGATCAGAAATATCGTGTAAAAGTGCGGCCAATTCAATGATCTCACGATCACCGCCTTCCTGTTCCTGAAGATAGCATGCCGTGTTATACACCCGTTCAATATGGTGCCAGTCGTGCCCGGTTCCTTCGCCCGAGAATCGATCTTTTACGATTGTTTTAATTTGTTCTGTTACCATTTTACAGTGAGAGTCCGGAGTCTGGAATCTAAATTCTAAATTCATTTTTTAATCAAATCCATTATTTTAACTTTTCCTTCTTTCATGGTTGCATAAAGATGCTTTTCATCAGCGCACATGGAGAAGAAATTGCCGTCAGCGAATGGAGTCCACTCGATGCCACCATCGCTTGAGAAATCGATCCCATTCGTTCCGCATGCATAGTATATACCATTGGCGTGGATCACACACGAACGG
>JBKCAB010000138.1:0-2807 GCA_046307935.1 Bacteroidota bacterium
TCATCGAACAGCTTATCTGCTTGTGCCTTCATCTCTGGCTCTATCTGGGCTCCAATAGCGGGAGCCAACAAGAGCATGAGCACCAGAATGCTATGTCTCAAACCGATCAAATACCTGGTTATGGCTGTCGTTTTAAAGTGATAGATAGTACGCCTATTTCTTAAAAAGGTTCATCTTGTTCTCATTCCCCTTGATAAGCCGTCCGATGTTCTTTCGGTGTGCAAGGATGACCGCGCTTCCAAGCACAAGACTAAATAGCTGCATGGAAAGGGAATCGGGACGAAAGTACCAGACAACAACCGGAAAAACCAACGACGCTACAATTGAACCGAGTGATATGTAATTACTGATCAGAAAGACGATCAGAAAAACCGCAAAGCAGACTGCTGCGGCAATGGGCTGGATACCGATCACAATCCCCAATGAGGTGGCCACACCTTTTCCTCCCCTAAAACCGGCGAATACTGGGAAAATATGTCCGATAACCGCACAAACAGCCGCTACGATCTGCAGGTGATCCGAATTAGGTTCCGATCCTCCAATACCATTTGATTCGATCATCAGAGGGAATGTGACAGCTGCTGCACCTTTAAGAACATCCACGAGAAGCACAAAGATACCGGGCTTTTTGCCAAGTACCCTAAAGGTATTGGTAGCACCTGCATTCTTGCTTCCATGCTCACGGACATCTAAATTGTACCAGGTTCTACCCACCCAAACTGCAGTGGGTACAGAACCGAGAAGATAGGCAACTATTCCGGAAATAATAAATAGGATCATTGTGCGAAAAGATCGAAAAACCTGGTTAGAAAAATACGCTGCGAAATAGTTTGATACTTGAAATTCTTCGATTTCCTTTTATCCTCCTTGATACCAGAAACAGCCTCATTGAAAGTCTGATCACTGGTCAGAATGTTCAACTCACCGTCTTTCTTGGTCATCTTGTAATCAAAGAAGTACTCGAGACCACCCGGTACCTCAAGATAAACTCCGAGTCTGTCAGATGCATTTGTTGGCCCTGTCTGCTGGAAGAATGCCTTAAATGGAACGTACTTCATGACCGGTTTTTCGAATACATTGACCAGCACTGCAGAATTTGATCTTGAGATAAGCCCTTTATCTTCAGAGCTTGCGAGATCATACGAAGACAATCGGACATCTGTAAGAACCATTGCCGCTTCAAGTTCTGATGGGAGTTTTTTAATCTCTCCCTTTATCGTGTAATCGGACACGAACTTATCTGCCGTTTTGAGATCTACCCACTCCACTATTGCCATTTCCAGGGTATTCGCGCTCAGATCCATGAATCTCAGTCCTTCAACAGGAATTATCTTTTCTGCTATACCTTGAAAGGCTCCCTTATCAACAGGCATGTTCAAACGGGTGGTTAGATTCATGGAAGTTTCACCTGATCCCTGGTCGTAATTAACAATCCCGACAGCATCTAGTGTAACTTCTCCATAATCGAGGCCTAGATTCACTTTACCAATTCCCTGCATGGAGCAGCTTTCAGTATGCAACGCGAGGAAATTGCCTTTTTCCTTTCTATTCAATAGCTTATCTTTCGAAGCGATCTGGAATTCCTTCGCCCGCTCATCAAATTGCAAGAAGCCACTAGCTGTGATTACCTCAAGATCACCATTCACGGCCAACTTAGAAAGAAAGGTAGGATATAGCCGAATACTATCCGCTGTGTTGGCATTTCTCCAAACAATACCCGCAGAGAGTGTCTCGCCTTCAAGGTTCTTCATTTTGTCAGAAACCGGGATCTGAATGTTCTTAGGGTCTATGAACGCTGCGAAACTCATCCAATTCCTGGCAAATTTATCGCACTGATGATCGATCCTAGTTGCTCCATCGAAATAGATTCCGGGATTAGCAGCCCTGATAGAAACCTTTCCATAATAATCGAACTCTTTCGACAATTTAAAGCCGCGATCGACCGTAATCAATCCATTGGCAACCGTCTGAAAGCTGGTATCGAGCGTGATCTTTTCCATTCTGAAATACGTCACGTTGCTATCCTTATCGATGTATGGGTACTCACCGTTTCCGAGGTAAGCCCTCCTACCCGTTATGTTGATCGTGGAACGCGTAAAGGTATGGTACTTGGTTAAGTAGTTGGCCACGATCCTTGCATTATTCAGTTGCTCCATTTCAGCTTTTTTACGAATGACCACTTTCATGCTGTCCGGATAGATCCGTGCATCCGCTACTTCGATGAATTCAACACCTTCACAGAAGATCGAACGTTGCTTGAGATCGTATTTGGCCTTCGGTGAGCGGAACTGCAGTGAATCCTGCTTCGGATGGACAGAGAAAAAATTCGGACCTACCAGATCCATATCTGTTTCAATTGTCACATCCTTTTCACCTGATTTCTCCAGCTGCAGTTCAGAATAATCCATGAACCAGGAGAATTTATCCATTCTGCACATATACTGATTCACTGGAAAATTGATCTGTGACGATCCTTTGTTGGAGATAAAATCACCTTTTCTGTCTTTGAAAGAGATATGTGATTTCACATTGTCCGCCTGAAATGCCAGAGGATCCTCACCTTGTTCCGCGAAAGTATTCTTGAGGCTGAATCCCGCAGTATCCGCGTCAATGTCCCAGCGTTTGAAGCTGTAATTCTTGGATACAGTTGTGGCTGTTTTGAAAGTCATTAATCCGTTGCCCTTCATTCCTTTCGGGGTTACTACCGCAGTACCTCTAAGCTTGGCCTCACTTTTAAAGAAGCTTAGGTCTGTTTTTGGAGTCGATTGTGCCTTGAGGACATTTTTCTTTGGAAGATAGGTCATAAA
>JBKCAB010000139.1:0-392 GCA_046307935.1 Bacteroidota bacterium
TTTCGAAAAGCTAAGTATTGACCTTACGGGATTGCCTGGTTTTCCATTGACTGAACAGTCGGTTTTGAGGAAAAGTGATCTTTCGCCACAAAGTTCAATGACGCGTTGATGTGCAGTGATCGGAATAACGACCCATAGACAACCCACGGGCGAAAGAAGCTCAGCGCATTTATCAATGAGCTTATCAAATGGCAGGTGTGCTTCATGCCTTGAACGGGCTTTACGGTGATCAATGTTTTGCAGACTATCCGAATAAAAGGGTGGATTGGACACGATCAAATCAAACGTCTGTTCAAAGTTGGTTGTCAGAAAATCGCCTTGAATTAGGGTCAGGCGTTCATTCCATTCGGAATGCAGAAAATTCGATTGACAGTCCTCTGCAGATAGCCCGT
>JBKCAB010000140.1:0-1448 GCA_046307935.1 Bacteroidota bacterium
GAAATTGTGTTTGAAATCGTTAAACAGCTTGATATACCTGTTGTTTGCAGCATGGGTGGCGGTTACAGCCAGGACATACGCGAGATCGTCGAAGCGCACGCGAACACGTTCCGCAAAGCACAGGAAATTCTCTTCTGAAAAATATAAGAAAGACGTACAACCTAATCAGGTTTGTATTAATTTTGTTTGGAATAATTCTAAATAAGAATGCAGCAGCGGTTTAATCCTACAACCGAAGAAAAATTTCAAGATTCTTGTTCAGGGTGCTCCTGCGGCAAGAAAAAGAGCTGCTGTAAAAAGTACAAAAAGAAAGGCGTTCATTGTAAGAAGTGTCCTAAACTCTGAGTGTGAAGTTTTACATTTGAAGCATGCTGAATCGTGTAGCAATCTTCATTGCATTTCTGGGGTTGACGTTATCTTACCGGGCGCAAGACAGTTCTTCTTTCGTCTTCGTTGAATGCACAAGGAATAGATTGGATCTTTTTGTCCATTTTGGATACGGTACCAAACTGAACGATTTTCAATTGCGTGGATCCCTCGGTTTAGGTATCAACCGCACATTTTCGCAGCAACGTTTCTTTCCTCGGTTCACAACGGGTATTTCTTATGACCTCATGCAAAGATATGGCTCATTCCTCGGGCCTGAATTCCTCTGTTCTGCCTCTACATTGCGCATAAACCAACTTTCAGGTAAGAATCATTATTGGTTTGAATATATGCTCGGTTTCCGTTACTCTACGCCCGGAAAGATTAGATTTAATGCCGGATTATCCGCCGGATGGTTGACGGAATTGTTAGACAGTCAACTGGACGGTAAATACATGCTTGTTGGAAACTGGGGCTATGAATTTTCAATGGGGTTAGGTTATGCGTGGTAGTTGGTTGTTCATTTTGCTGTTACTCTTTTCCTGTCGAAAGAAAGACGCATTCGAAAATATTGCTGTGATCGGACATGGAGGGATGGGATTGGAGATGCAGAACAGTATTTACCATGACAATTCGGCAGAAGCACTAGAGCTTGCTCTTTCCATTGATGGTTGTAATGGTGTCGAACTTGATGTCCAACTGTCAGCAGATGGTAAGCTCTGGTTGTACCACGATCCTGAACTTTCTTCGGAAACGAATGGATCGGGTTGCGTCAATAGCAAAAGCTCTGCAGAGTTGAATCCTTATCACTACACGACCATTCACAAAGAGGTCTTGATTCGATTGGAAGAATTTGATTTTCATCTTTTTAAGGGCAAGAAGGTGTTTTTGGATATCAGGCATTACAATCCCTGCACGGATGCTTTTGTCAGTCAAACATTGATCACTAACGCTATTCTGAATTCAGGAATATCCTCCGTTGAGGGAATTGAGTTATTCATCATTTTATCCAGACACCAATGGATTAGTGCATTCAAGCAGGCCGGTTTTCAAGTACTTTTCTGTACTTCGGGTAGTACAGA
>JBKCAB010000141.1:0-6133 GCA_046307935.1 Bacteroidota bacterium
CTGGCATCATTCTCTTTTCGAACTACAAAATCCTGTAGGTCTTTTGTCCTTTTCTCCACTTCCTTCTGAAAAGCCAGTTGTTTTTTGGTCACCAGGGAATCTTGTTCTCGGTAATAATCAAAGTACTTCTTTAGACTATCACTGTCATAGTAAGCGATCCTGAGCTCTCCAATCTTGGCAGCTTCAACTTTCGGGACAGTATTTGCAACGTCCTTCTTCTCACTTCCACAGGCCGCGACCAAAGTACCAATGACCAAAATGGACATCCACGTATTCCTACACTTCATAATTCTTGTTTTTTTGAATGAACGCATGCTCCCAATCAGATCGCATTTGTATGAATCTCTGCAAGGTATTGGACAGCAATTCAGGTGTGATCATCTGTTCGACATCATGAGGTCCGTCGACATCAGTTTCACCGATCTTGAACGTTTGCTCGAATTGTCCAAGTTCGATCTTCAAGATATACTTGGCATTGTAACTGAACAATTGAATCTTGTATCGCTCGTGCGGAATATCCTTAACCAGACGCATGCAACAAAAATAACAACTTTAGCAGAAGAATTGTCCAATAAACAGAAAGGGATGCAATAGGCGAAAAAACGAGACCTGAGATCAGATTGCAATGGCTATATCATTCTCGACGTATTCTTTGAAAACGAAGGGAACCTTAACCATGTATGCATAATCCTGACCCACCTCATACATGTCTTCATCCGACTCACGATACATCCACTCAACGAAGACCTCATGATCCGCCTCGAATAGCTCATTTAACTTGTAGAGCAGGAACAATATCCTTTTAGACGATGAGATATTAAAATACTCCAGATCGATCTTAACCACCGTACTTTTATTTGGATGAAGCAAATAGGACTCGAACCAGTTGAGTACAGGTATCCAGAAAGCATCCGGATCATCAGGTATGGATCTCCCTCTGATCTCCATGACACCGCTCATCGCGTTGAAGCTGATCAACGGTGTTTGAGGTGTAGAGTTCATGAAATATGCTTCCATACAGTCAGTTTCTCAAGTGCAAGATGGAAATTTTATTCTGTGGTTGATGAACTTTTCTACCAATGCACGTTTTTTAAAGATGAACACACAAATATAACACACTAATTCATCTATCGATTGTTTAAAATGTGGTTTTCATCGATTAAACTGCAGTTCTGAAGAAATATTCAGGCAATTCTTCGATCGGTCTGGCAATGAATTTACCCACTGAAAGCCCCATATCCGACATCAGTTTTTCAATCATTTCTTGGTTTGCGCATGCATACGAACCCGTAAAATGGATAGGCTGGTCGTGTTTCGCGTATCGCTGCTGAACAACCTTCAAAAAACTCCTTAAGTTTTGTTCATGTAAAAGCAGTAGCTCGGGATCATTCCCGTCACCGAAAAGTTTAGATAGCATTGCCAGAAAATCTCGTCCTTTTGGCGAATAAACTTTCGATAGTACGTCTGAACGATCCCCAATCGTATGCTCTATCGACTGCATGAGTTTGTCGCTTAATCTTCCCTCCAGATACTCATTCACAAGAAGCTTACCGAAGTAAAAGCCACTCCCTTCATCACCGAGCAAATAGCCTAAACCTCCCACTCTATCCGTTAACTCGAATTTATCAAAAGCAGCGGCTACGGAACCTGTTCCCATGATAGCCACGATCCCTGTCCCATCTTTCAACGTCGCAAAGGCTGAGGCATGCAGATCAGAGCGGACATGAACACGCTGGAATCCCAAAAGACATAAATACTGCTGAAGTCTGTGAGCATTCTGCTCATCAAGACATCCTGCACCAAAAAAGTGGAGATCGGCTTGAAGCATTTCCTTTCTTTCTTCCCAAAATAATTGATCCTCCGATGAAATTTGCTGCCCCACATACATCGGGTGCATAGAACGTCCTTCAAAGTACTTTTTTTCACCTTTCTGACCAATAAAACACCAGTCTGTCCGTGATCCTCCGCTGTCTGCAATGAGTATGGTACGCATAGTTGCAAATGTACAGTTTTGGAGCACTTCAGCTATTTCCAACGGTATAATTCAAGGAATTGATCGAATGACCTTCGTATTTTTGTAAAATGCAGTTATCCGAGAAATACAAGATCCTGAGAACGCTCGGCGGGCAAAACACCCGTAAATTCGGGCACGTTTTTCTCGTACAAGAAAAGCAAACGCTGGAGCTTTTCGTGATGAAGCATGCCTCATTTCAAGGTTTGGACAGCCACTTATGTCAACGCATACGCAACGAGCACCGCTTCACTTTCCAACACGACGGCTTTCCTGTTGTGCATGAAAGTATCATCAATGAGGAGGAGAGTTATCTGATTCTCAATTTCAAGGAAGGACAAACATTGGATAATTATTGGAAGACTATTCGTAAAGGAGATAAGATCCGAAAACTCAAAGAACTGCTATGTACTTTAGCTCCTATTTTCGAACATTTGCGTCACAATAACCTGGTTCATTGTGATATCAAACCATCGAACATACTTGTTTCAGAGAGCGATCATGGCATGCATGTCGACTTGCTCGATTTTGGACTAACACTCAATACCAACGAGGATCTCCACGATCGACAAATACTTTTCCCACTTGGCTATGCTGCTCCGGAACTCGTCCTCAACCAACTGAATTGCATCGATCACACGAGTGATCTTTTCGCTTTAGGAATTGTGATCTGGCGACTTTTTGCAGGTAAATTGCCCCTCACACACCCCAATCCAAGTATTTTTACCAACCTACAGATCACCCATCCTATTCCGGAACATGCAGAAATTCCCAAAGAGCTGTTCCGAATACTTTCTAAGATGTGTTTTAAACATCAATTCTCAACATCTCCAAATAGAATACCTTACGAAGAGGTGCAACAGTACCTTCTGGCAGCAAAGGATCAACGTTATCGAACGCTTCCGGAAGTATTGAACGATTTGAATGAACTGAATGAAAGAACCAACTGGTTCAATAAAGTTCTTTTCGGAAACCGAGGGCGAAATTAAACAGCAGCGGACTGTACAAGTTCTGTGCTGCTGTGGCTGCTGTATTGTTACTTGGCTGAGACAGCAATAAATAGGAGAAATTCACATCAAAATAAAGCGAACCGATTCCTGCGACGGTGTATTTCAATCCTCCACCTAAACCAACGCCAACATTGAATATCGCTCCTTTTGATTCTTCCGTAGCCGGTAACGCATACTTTACTTCATCAAATTCATCGTAATCCCTTTTTACGGAGTTAAATATCACCGAAAAATTAGATCCACCGTATGCGCCAAATCCTGAGTCATATCCTTCACCAATGTAATAGCGGGAACCTCCTTCCAATGCGACGTAATTCATTTTTGTTGAATAGTAAACGATCTGCTGATACGGAATTGTGGTCAATTCTCTTGCGGTCACGAACGTATAGTTAGTAGTATTCAACTCATCTCGATTCGGCAGATATGTGGTTAAACGTCCGTAGAAAGAAACCTGATCATCACGAGGAATCTCTACTCCAAGATGAATACCTCCATATAATTTCGGAACGCCAAAAGCTTTGAGCGAACTTAAACCTCCTGAAATTCCGACTTGTGCATTGGTACCAAATCCAATGATCATCATTGCAAAGAAGAGCTTGTTTTTCATAATCCTATCCATTTCGGTCCGGAAACCACTACTTTTTCGAAGATCGGGCACGCTTCACTGTGTGCCCCAATAAGATAACCTGTACTCATCAAAAATTCCGCCACGATCTCCTTGCCTACAAATTTAAACCTTCTTTTGAACAAAAGCACCCATTCATCAAGAGTTTTGCATTCTTGTTCGTCAAGCCAATTTTTAAAAGATCCAAATTCATTTTTCAATTCCAAAACCACTCCTGCATTGTGAACCACCGCATTGATCTTCATTTGATTTCGAATTATCCCGCTATCGTTCATCAATTCCAATAATTTATCGTTGGTGTATAACGCGATTTTTTCAATGCAAAATTCATCGAATGCTCTTCGAAAATTATCCTCCTTTTTCAAAATAGTTTCCCATGATAAACCTGCCTGATTGATCTCAAGAATGAGTCGGCCGAACAGTTCATTGTCATCACTCAACGGGAATCCGTATCGTTCATCATGATATTGACGGTGCAGATCATCCTTCGGTCGGGAGGCGCAAAATACGCAATAGCTCATGGCGATAACATGTTTGAACAAATGCCTGGTTCAAAAAAAATGAAACCCAACTACTTACGTAACGTAATCTGAATTATATTTGTTCTGATAAAATTGATGAAGAAACAGTATTTTTTCTCTTTCGTACTGGCGATACTCTCGTTCATAACCGTCAAGAATATTGAGAAGGCGGGTATCGAGAGGTATCATTTCATTCAGTCACCTGTCTTTCAGAAAGAAAACGGCTGGTTCGATTTTTCAGATCCGGAATATATTCTTTCCCTACCTTTCGAGCTACGCGAAATCTCAGGTCTTACCGATTATGCATTCAATCAGATTGCATGCGTGCAGGACGAAGACGGGATCATTTATGTTTACGACCTCTACAATAATTCGATCGTTAAAAGGATTCCATTTGGAGAAGGCGGCGATTATGAAGGATTGACACTTGTTGACAGTACCTTTTATGTATTGAGAAGTGATGCATCGCTGTTCAAGGTCAACCAGCTTTCTGATTCGGTCGTCAACGTGAACAATGACCAATTGAGCCTTCCTTCATGGAATAATGAGGGTCTGTGTTTTGATAAAGTCGATAACCGTTTGCTAGTTGCACCAAAGAGCAAGATCGGCAAAGGGCCGGAGTATAAAGGATTGCGTGCGATCTATGAGATCAGTCTGAAGGACGGAAGGCTCAAGGAGCAACCACTTTTCATGATCGATATCAATCGAATACAGGAATTTGCCATAGCGCACAACATTCCGTTACCAGTTGCTGGAGGCAATGTGCTAACGGATAGCCTGAACATCGACCTTAAGTTCATGCCGTCATCACTTTCTGTTCATCCGAAAACGGACGAAATTTATGTGATCTCGGCTGTTGATCGAACCATGGCTGTTTTCGACAAGCAGGGTGAGATTAAAAATTTCATGACGTTGGATCCCTCCATTTTCAACAAACCAGAGGGCATTACATTCCTCCAGAACGGAGACATGATCATTACCAACGAAGGTCAGATGGGTGTGCCAACGCTCGTGAGATTGAATTGGCGTATTGATGGTCGGGAATAACCTTCGCTTTGAGCGAATTGAACATCATTGTTAATATTTGGATCTCTAAAGTAAGTATTTTTCAACCCATGTTCCTTAATACCAATAACATCCTAACATTTTTAATAACTCTTCAGATTCTGCTCGTCAATGGCGCAGTTTGGTCACAGAATAAAAAAGAACAAATCGAAATACTCAATAATCGGGTAGATAGTTTAATTAATTTGAATAGGGAAATCAAATTAACATTGAATGGTCGAATTGATAGTTTGAACCGGATCAACAGTGAAATCAAATTACAATTAAACAACCAAATAAGTGAAGTTACTCGTCTGAATGTCTCTTTGACAGGGGTTGAAGCAGAAAAAAAGCAACTGAAAAGAGAACTTGATGAGAAAGATGCACTTGTTAAATCGCAATTAAAAAGAGAATCAATCATTCAGCAACTTATTGAACGTTCTACGTGCTACTCTCTCGATGAAGAATCAACAGTTCTCAATTCGGTTTCTAAGGATCTGATGTCGGACAAGATAACTATCGAATCCACTGGGAGAAATGAACTTGAAACATATTGCGAATCCACGAATGAATGGTTCTTTTACTCGTTTGGTATACCAGGTAAAGAACTTTTAGTGAATAGTTCATATTACACCGGAGGTATTGGCAGTGATTCAAAAATTGAATTATTCATTTACAACGAAATAACTTCAGAGATCGAGGAATTGTCGCTTGATATGCCATGTGAGTGTGCAACAGTTAAATTATTTGATACAGATAGAGAAAAGTACCTGGATTTTGAATACAAAAATTCTATGATCGCTATTGAATTCATGTGCAACAGAAGTCAGGACTCATTTGGTGATGAGATTTGGCGTTTTGTGTACAATGTTTCAGATGGCACGGGTAAACTGGAGGAGACAAGATTAATTGAAAAACCAGA
>JBKCAB010000142.1:0-1244 GCA_046307935.1 Bacteroidota bacterium
CCTTTTAAAATTGCGACTGACTTCGGACGTGCCTCCTCGTAAAGCTCGAACTGGAATATATTCCACTCACCACCTACCCGCGAAGAAAAATAAGCCAGTTTACCATCAGTTGAGACGAACAGTCCTAGCTCATCTTCCTTCGAATTGATGGGATATCCTATATTTTTTGGTTTGCCCCACTTTCCTTCCTCCTCGCGGATGTAGAATATATCCAAACCTCCCACTCCTTTACGCTCATCCGTGCATGTCGAGACGAAATAAAGAGTCTCACTGTCCTGATGCAAAAAAGGACTTTTATCCTTACCTGCGGTGTTGATCTCATCAAAAGGTCTTGCCTGTCCCCAAGTTCCATCTTCGTTGCGTTGTGCGATGAAAATATCATTATCCCGAGTCGTTGGTCTGGCAGCGGTAAAGAAAAGAGTGTTGCCATCTGCAGATAATGATGGCTGCGCCTCCCAACCATCTTTGGTGTTGATATTGGGGCCAAGGTTCTGAAGCTCCGTCCACATGAAATCATTGCCTCCTGCACCGGAACGTTCATATTTGGTAGCGTATAAGTCACAGTTCAGGTAATCTTTTCCGTACACCTGTTCTTTCTTGCATGCACAGATGATCATTTCTTTATTGTCGACCGACAAAGTTGCGGAGCCATAATTAGTGAAACGACCATCATTGAAGGGCTTTTTCAACGGATCTCCTGTGTTGAACATGTTGAGTACATCAGGACGCTGTGAGAAGGTGAATTCTTCTACTGTTAAGGCGTTTTTATACATTTCATCGCCAAGATTGGCCTGGCTGCGCTTTCGGGTGTAGAACATGAGCTCATTGTCCGGCGATATCATTGGAAAGTATTCATCGTTCTTGGAGCTGACATTTTTGACCATGACCGGTTTGAAAGGAACCTCCGTCGACAAGATCTCCTCCTCAGCCTCCAATTCGTTCAACACTTCCTTAATATCTTTCAATCGCTTGTCACGGTCGTTGGAATACCTGTTGGGATCGGATGCCTTGAATTCCTGATATCTTTTAAAGAAATTGATCGCCTCCGGATTTTCCTTTTGAGAATAATTGATCACACCCAGGTAATAATAGCAATCTTCATGATAGTCAGGACAATACTCTATCGCCTTTCTGAAAAGCTCCTCAGCCTTGGCAAAACTTTTGTCGCCCATTTGAGGATTTGGCTGTGTTTCGTAATAATTCAGTCCCTTTTCGTACATATACATGGCATATTGATAATACAC
>JBKCAB010000143.1:0-3261 GCA_046307935.1 Bacteroidota bacterium
AGATCAATCCAACCCTGCACCTCGCAGTAAGCTAACGTGACCCACGGCCTCTTCTTTTCGATCGGTATCGGAGTTCATTCTCTTCAGCTTCCAAGTGTACACGCCTTCCTGGCATTCTTCACCACGATACGTACCGTCCCATCCTACGGTTGTCAGGTCATTGGATTCATAGATCAACTCTCCCCAACGGTTAAAGATGAGGAACTCGAAATTCTCGAAACTGTATCCTGATGAGATTACCGGCTTGAAGATGTTGTTGTAATCATCATTATCCGGTGTGAACGTATTCGGAACATAATAAATCAATTCTGGGTTGAAACGTATGTATCGAACGGTAGAATCAATGCAGCCGTACTGTGAGATCGCAGTTAACCAGATCTCAAAGTTCTCAAAACCTTCCACTGGGAATTGATGATAGGGGTTTTCCTCCGTGGACGTTGGACTGCCGTCTCCAAAATTCCAGATATAATAATCAGCACCTTCGGAGACATTGAAAAAATATGCGTCAAAATCCGTGGTGTAAAGATCATACTCGGAAATAGTGAAAGCGGCTACAGGATTAGGTTGCACACAGATAAAATCAACTGTTGAGATAGTGTCCCGACAACCTTGAGGCGTCGATATTACCAATTGCATGTCGAAACAAGCCAGCTCATCGAATGTGAGGTTGAAAGGCCCACAATCGTCAATTACGATCCCGTTCGAGAAAGTCCATTCACAGCTTGAACCGGGCTCAGCATCGGCAAACACCGTAACAGGACTTCCGATACAACCATTTAGGCCATCAGGAATTCCCGGATCCGGCAAAGGGTTTGCCCAAAGCGTAACATCACTTGTAGATACACAACCGTTGGCATCTGTCACCGTTGCGGTGAATGTTCCTTCCGGCACACCTGTAGCCTGATCTGTGGATTGTGTCGGATTAGTATTCCATACAACTGTATATCCCGGAGTTCCTCCTGAATAATCAACTTCCACTATTCCATCCGAAGCACCAACGCAACTGACCGGAGCGCCAAAATAGTTTGAAATAATGGAGATATTTGAGGTCACCGGCGATGGTTCTGTCACATTTACCGTAGCCAGACTGATACATCCATTGAGGTCCGTAACCTCCACGTTATACACTCCGGCTCCCACAATATTATCGAGTGTTTGAGTCGTTCCAACTTGCCCAGTTCCAGTAGTCCACTCGTAAGTATATCCTGGTGTTCCACCCGTTGTTGTCACTTCAACACTTCCATCCGTTGACTGGAAACAGCTTATATCCTGACCGTTGTAATCAGACGTCACCGAGGCAACGGAAATTAGTTGTTCAGGCTGTGTGACCGTTACTTCGATAGTCGTTAAACAGTTATTGGCATCTAAAACGAATACTTCATACGTTCCTGCCCCTAACCCGGTTGGATCCTCATTCGCACTCACAATATTTCCGAATTCATCTCGCCAGGTATATGAATAGCCAGGTGTTCCACCCTGTACGTCCAAAGCAATTGCACCATCAGTTGAACCAAAACAGCTCACGTCTTGTCCGTTGTAATCCGATGAAACCGCAGCATTCAGAACCGTTTGCGGTGGATCAACCAGCGTTATATCAGCCGTTGCTGTACACCCGTTATCATCCGTTACAAGTATAGTATAATCTCCTGCTGGCAGACCATTTGCAGATTGGTTCGTTCCAACTACCGTTCCCGTAGAGTTCGTCCACTCGTAGGTCAATGGTACTGCTCCACCCACAGGTGTTGAAGTAATTCCACCGTCAGAAGCGCCTGTACACGTAATATCCTGACCATTGTAGTCTGTTGTAACAGATGCCGAAACCGTAATAACTACTGGTGCGATCAGCGTAATATCATCTGTAATGGTACAACCATTAATATCAGTAGCAGTTACCGAATAAGTTCCGGCAACCAAACCAGAAAGGTCTTCAGAAGTCACATTGTTCGGTGTCCATGAATATGTGTATCCCGGACTTCCACCGTCTACTGTTGCATCGATCGAACCGTCCGGGTTACAGCCGGTCACATTAAAGCCTCCGGCATATACCGATGGCGTTAATCCAATTGTTAGCGGTGTTGGTTCAACCAGCGTTATTGTAATGGTTTGCTGACAGTCATTGATATCGGTAAGTACGACATTGTATGTTCCTGCTGTCAAATTAGCTTGGTCCTCCAGACCTGCAGTGAGTCCTGAGCCATCTGTCGTACTCCACACATAAGTATAGCCGGGTGAGCCACCTCCGGGAACATAGTCGATGGATCCGTCATTGAGATCAAAACAACTGATATTGTCGCCACTTGGGAAAGTCGGTGAAGTGATCGTCTGGGTAAGTTCCGTCGGTTCTGTCAAAGTAATTGTTGTTGTCTGAACACATCCGTTTAGATCTGTCAGCGTAACTTCATAAGTGCCCGCCGTCAAGTTAGCCTGATCCTGCAATCCGGGCGTCAACCCTGAGCCGTCTGTCGTACTCCACACGTAAGTGTAGCCGGGTGAGCCACCGCCAGGAACATAGTCGATCGAACCATCACTAAAGTCAAAACAACTGATGTTATCACCACTTGGATACGTCGGAGAGGTGATTGTCTGGGTAAGTTCCGTCGGTTCTGTCAACGTGATCGTTGTTGTCTGAACACATCCGTTAATATCTGTCAAGGTAACTTCATAAGTGCCCGCGGTCAAGTTAGCCTGATCCTGTAAGCCTGGCGTCAGCCCTGAGCCATCTGTCGTACTCCATACGTAGGTATATCCGGGTGAACCTCCACCAGGAACATAGTCGACAGAACCGTCATTGAAGCTGAAACAACTGATGTTATCGCCGCTTGGATACGTTGGGGAAGTAATCGTTTGAGTTAGCGCTGGTGGTTCCGTCAACGTGATCGTTGTTGTTTGAACACATCCGTTGATATCGGTCATCGTAACATTATATGTTCCTGCTGTCAGGCTAGTTTGATCTTGCTGACCGGCTGTCAAACCTGAACCATTAACTGTACTCCATACATAAGTATAGCCGGGCGAACCTCCTCCGGGAACATAGTCAATTGACCCGTCGTTGAAATCAAAGCAGCTGATATTATCACCACTTGGATATGTCGGAGAGGAAATCGTCTGGGTTAATGTTACAGGTTCTGTCAGCGTGATTGTCGTTGTTACCTGACAGCCGTTTGCATCCGTGATCGTAACATTGTACACTCCTGCTATCAGTGAACCCGGATCCTGTACACCAGAGGTGAATCCATTTGGACCTGTCCAGCTGTATGTGTA
>JBKCAB010000144.1:0-1311 GCA_046307935.1 Bacteroidota bacterium
GCACTCGATACACCAGCCCATTGTAAGTGTTCTTTTCGTAAGCGGAATGTTGCCTTCGATCTTATTCAGATCTTCGACGGGCCAAACGCGCTGCGTTTCCACTTGTTTTGTCATGTCTCCGTGACATTGCTTACAATCGATTCCACCTACCGTTACGTGCTGAGCGTGATTGAAATAAACGTGATCAGGCAGAACGTGTACCTTATTCCAAACGATCGGCTTAGATTTTCCGGTATATTTTCCGGCTCCTTCAGGACTCCAACCAGCCGCTTCATATATTTTCGCGATCTGTGCCTGTTGCTCCGGTGTACGACCGTTCACCTGTTTGTGACAGTTCATACAAACATTCACCGATGGAATACCGGCAGTTTTAGATTTTGTAACGGAACTGTGGCAATATTTACAGTCAATCCCGTTCGTTCCGGCATGCACCGAGTGCGGGAATGCAATGGGTTGTGAAGGTTGGTAGTTCTCAACGACTCCAATGCTGTACAAGCTCAGGAACAAAGTAACTACCACTCCGATCACCACAACGAGTCCGCCGAGACCAACGTACTTTCGGTTCTTCCATGCCCATGTTCTGATCTCTTCTCCGTAAGTTTGTCCTTCTTTAAAATCTTCCCCATCAGCCTCTGCAGCAGCGATATTCAGTTGTCTTCTTACACCTCCAACTGCAAGAATGATCGTAAAGAAGATGATACCAAGGATAATCCAAATCCAGTCGTTCGAACCCTCTTCTTCAACTGATCCTTCAGCAGGGACTACTCCACCGTCAGCGCCTCCATCAGCAGGAGCTGCAGCTGGATCTGGCTGAGCATCAACCCAATCTAGAATAGCGTCAATGTCTTCTTTCTTAAGATCGGGAAAAGCACTCATTGCCGTTGGTGACCATGCTGAAACGGTTTGAGCGTATGGATCATTCGCAGCAGCCGTTTGCCAGTTGTTCACCCACGTATAGATGGAGCCTTCTTTCGCGCCACCATCTGTCCATTTTTGACGAACCTGAAAAAGTTTTGGACCGGTTCCGTTTTTGTGTGGCTGGTGACAACTTGCACATTTCGCCTTGAACAAAGCTTCACCTTGTGCTTGCACTGTGGATGTTCCGGCAGTGAACACTATGATCACCGCGCCAAAACACCAATTGAATAGGTTTCTAAACATCTGACTCCTAGATATTTTAATACAAAAAACTGTAAGTCTTGCCGTCAAAATACACTTGTAGGCGGAAGCAAATTTAGAAGAAAGGCTCTATTCAATGACAGTTTGATGACAAATTTGGGCAACGGATAATTAATTTATATTCATTCTAAA
>JBKCAB010000145.1:0-2616 GCA_046307935.1 Bacteroidota bacterium
ATTCACAGCTGAATAAGCTGAAAGAAAATCATAATATTTGTTGCCTTCAACGTCCCAAACATGAACACCTTCTCCACGTGATAACACCACAGGAAGCGGATGATAATTGTGTGCGCCGTAATGGTCTTCCAGTTGCATCAATTCTTCAGACGAGTATTTTTCCATGATCACATCCATAAAAGTCATTTTGATCCTTTGATCGTCACTCATGTGTCGAATGACCATCCTTTTCTCATTTGAAATCGGGCGAGAAATTACCCGCGCATAAAGATACGGAGTAAAACTGAAATGGCAGTTCTGTAAACGGATTAGCGGGAATCATTGATCAACTGCACGCTAGAGAATAAGACAAAGACAAGACCCCTAAAAGCACAAACTGATATAGCTATATTTTCTGCCATCAAAACAGCGTCATCTGATCATCCTCATCCTTTTTGGTAAAGTCCCATTCTACGGTTGTTCCACCTTCCGTATCCTGATCAGGCGCTTCATCAGCTGTATCTGTAAGCGTATCATCATCAGAAAGTGTTTCATCCGAAGTTTCGTCTACCTCATCCGGCCAAGGCTCAGTTCCTTCTATAGGATGCGTAAGCAGGATTTCTTTCACCTTTAACTTGGTGAGTTGATTACCTTGTGCTTTCATTCCCTTCACATCAATGAAATCAGCTATGTTAATCTCATTATCAGGAAGATTCTTCGTCTCTTTGAGTAATTTATTGTACACGATGCGGATAACAGGGCGGTATGCAGTAGACACAACATCCAGGTAAGATCCTTCCGTTTCACTGATGAATATGGTACGTTTATCGCTTGTTACCTCGCACAGAAAACGCTTCACAAAGTGGAGCTCTTTTTCGGAATCATAATAGACGGCAGAAATCGGATGCTGTGGATTCCACTTTTCGATGTGAAGCATATCCTCATCGAAATGATTTGACAGATCGAAATTGGTTAATCTGTATTCACCAGATCTGTACAATGTCAGAATTCGATCATTGCCCTTAAAGGCTCCTAGATACTTGCCTCTGCCTTCATCATTGAGCCTGCCAACCACATTATCGTACCAAATCTTTCGTGCCGCCAAGGTAGATCCTCCCACCTCTTTTTGCGTGATCTTTTGAACGATCTCTTTGGTTACCCGATTGCCTGCACTTTGCCTTCCCTTGATCAAGAGCGATCCAAAATCGACATCGAAGCGAAGTCGCTTCAAGTGCGGACGCGGTCTCAGCAGTACACTCACCACTTCTCTTTCACCGTTGGGATGCACCGAGAAATAGAGGACTTTTGATCCTTTAGCACCTCTGGTGAGGTCGTATTCAGTGTCACGGGTGATCGAATTGACATAGAAACGTTTCATCATCGCTGATCCTCCTGAGCCATCCTGATAAACCAAGTGATAGATGGTTCGTTTATCCCCTTTCTTCCACACGTCGGCATGGATAATACCCTTACCTACAAATTTTTTATCCGCAACTTTGGTGATCATCATCTTTCCGGTAGCGAAGAAAATAATGACATCATCGATTTCCGAACAGTCGTTCACCGGCTCATTCTTCTTGAGACCATAGCCAATGAAACCTTCCTCTGTATCCACATACAATTTGCGGTTTGCAATGATTACCTTGGTAGCACTGATCGTATCGAAAACCTTCATTTCCGTCTTGCGTTCACGTCCCTCTCCAAACTTTTTCTTGAGATCCTTGAAGTAATCGATGGCATATTCAATCAGGTTTGCCAAGTGGTGCTTGACCTGCTCCATTTCCTCTTCGATCTTCAACAGCAATTCATCTGCTTTCGCTGAATCGAAACGTGTGATCCTAATCATTGGGATCTGGGTCAGCTTCTGAAGGTCTTCGTCGGTAATTTCGCGGATCAGCTGCTTTTTAAATTTATCAAAGCGCTTGTAGAGATATGCGAATAGGCTTTCTTTGTCGCTGTAGTGTTTGAAATCGATATACATCTCCTCTGCAATGAAGATCTTTTCCAAGGTAGAGAAATGCCATTGTCTTTCCAGTTCATCGAGTCGGATCTCCAACTCCCGCCTCAGGAGCTGAACGGTATTATTCGTGCTGTATTTGAGTATTTCACTAACCCCCATGAAGCGTGGGCGATCTTTGTCAATGATCGATGAGTTCGGTGATATCGACACCTCACAATCTGTAAATGCGTAGAGGGCATCGATGGTTTTATCGGGGGAAACTCCGGGAAACAAATGAATGATCACCTCCGCATCAGCTGCTGTATTGTCCTCAATTTTCTTGATCTTGATCTTCCCTTTGTCATTGGCCTTGATAATCGACTCAATGAGCGATCCGGTCGTCGTGCCGTATGGAATCTCAGTGATCATCAAGGTTTTATTGTCCAGCTTCTTGAGCTTGGCTCGAACCCTTACTTTTCCTCCGCGCAATCCGTCATTGTAGTTGGAAAAATCGGCCATACCTCCGTTCGGGAAGTCCGGGAAGATCTCTACTCTCTTGCCTTTCAGATGATTGATGCTTTGTTCGATCAACTCATTGAAATTATGCGGTAGGAACTTACAAGCCAATCCCACAGCGATCCCTTCAGCTCCTTGGGCAAGCAAAAGTGGGAATTTGATGGGTAATTGTTCCGGTTCTT
>JBKCAB010000146.1:0-2697 GCA_046307935.1 Bacteroidota bacterium
CAAATATACGAAAGCAGAGAGAAAAGTGCGTTACACGAGGCAGACGATCGTAAGAATGGAAGGAAAAATAAATCCACTCAACAGTTTTATTTGATTTCGGTACAAGAGCACTTTCTTCTCATTCTCCAATTTCTTGAGCAGTCTCGATATCACTACTCTGGATGAGGCGAGGTCATTTGCGATCTGTTCATGTGACATGTTGATGAGCGCCGAACCCGTGGTTTTATACTTTTGCCTGAGGTAGTTCACAAGGCGTTCATCCAACGACTGGAAAGCGATCTGATCGAGTGTGTTGATGAGCTCGTGGAACCTAGAGCGAATCGTTCGCATCACAAAACGCTTCCAAGAAGGATATTTTGTGATCCACTGATCCATGACTTCCATTGGAACCAGCAGGATCTCAGCATCTTCCTCTGCAACAGCTCTGATCTCACTTGGATGATCCTGCATGCAGCAGGTAAAGGTCATGGCACAGCTTTCGTTTGGGTTCACATAATACAACAGAAGTTCATGCCCTTCGTCATCAACTCTTGAAACTTTAATGATACCTTTCACTACGAGCGGTACAAATTGTACATGTTGTCCAGTATCGATGAGGGTTTCTCCCGCGGTTATGTGAAACGATCTTGAATGGATCGTTAGTTCCTTAATAAGTTCTTGATCGAATACTTTTTCAAAAGAATGTATAAGTTCTTCCTTTTGAATCATCTAAAGGATATTAAAGTAGACTTTCAATGATGCGGTCAACTGAATATCCTTCTGCCTCAGCCCGATAGTTTCGTACAATTCTATGGCGAAGGATCGGTTTTGCGACTGCCTTCACGTCTTCAATGTCAGGAGAATATTTTCCGTTCAATGCGGCATGACACTTCGCACCAACGATCAAATACTGCGAAGCTCTCGGTCCTGCTCCCCATGAGACAAATTCTTTCGTGAGCTGAGGAGCGAATTCTGATGCATACCGCGTTTTTCCGACCAATTTCACGGCATATTCCATAACGTTGTCAGCCACAGGTATCCGACGGATCAACTCTTGATACGATAGTATTTGTTCGCCGTTCAGGACATGTCTAAGTTGAACTTGGTGGTCACTTGTGGTTGCTTTAACGATAGCTAATTCTTCCACATAGCTGGGATAATCAACCCATATATTGAACATGAAACGATCGAGTTGAGCTTCCGGTAGGGGATAGGTTCCCTCCTGTTCGATTGGGTTTTGCGTAGCAAGTACGAAGAATGGTGCAGGAAGTTTATAATTCACACCGGCAGCGGTTACCGATCTTTCCTGCATGGCTTCTAAGAGCGCGGATTGTGTTTTTGGGGGTGTCCGGTTGATCTCATCGGCCAGAATGATATTTGAGAAAAGAGGTCCTTTGATGAATTTAAAGTTTCTGTTCTCATCCAGAATTTCTGAACCAATGATGTCGGAGGGCATGAGGTCGGGCGTAAACTGGATCCTATTGAAGGAAAGTCCGAGTGTCTCAGATATTGTATTGACTAATAGTGTTTTAGCAAGTCCTGGTACGCCGACCAGCAGACAATGACCGCGTGAAAAAATGGAGATCAACACCTGATCGACCACCTCGTCCTGACCAACGATCACTTTGTGGATCTCATTCTTAAGTTCGCCGTAGTGTTCAACAAGTTGATTTATCGCAGCTGTATCTGACATTTAAGTTTCTTTTAAAGTAAAAATAAAGATACGAATTCTAATTGGTTATCCATTGGTTCTTGAAGGCACACTTTTGATAGGATTCGTCAATCCGAATGAATGCATTTCCGATCTTATTCTGCGTCCACTCGTTAATGATCCGCTGCTTCTTGTCGTTTTCTGCCGCTCGTTTGATCAATGCATAGTCGTCTTTCAGGTTAGCCACATGCTGAGGTCTGCGGTCCATGAGCCGTACAATTCGCACACCTTGTTTTCTTTCCATAATATCCGTATACAGATTGGGTGTAGAAATATCTCCTTTTTCCATGTTGTCTGTCAGTAAGAAGATTTGTTGATCGATCTGGTTCAGGTCCTCCATGTCCCAATACTGCTCACCGCTCATGGGATTGGAGATGACCCCCTTGTTCTGTCGGGTTGCTTCATCGTTCGAGTATTTGAGAACCGCCTCATCCCAGGTTATCCTGTTTTCCTTCAGCGCAGCATAACAAGAATCGATCTTCAGTGCAGACTTTTCGAGCGCTTCATTCGTGAATTCCGGAATGATCAGGATGTGCTGGCAGATATAGTCGTCACCTTTCCTCTCCAGTAATTTGACGATATGGTAACCATAGGCAGTTTCAAAAACATCGGAAATCTCATTCACTTGCAAAGAAAAAACGGCTGCTTCGAAAGGAGGTACCATCATACCTCGCGTAGCAGTCAGCTTGCCTCCCTGTGACGCACTTCCTGGGTCCATGGAATGGATCCGTGCCTGTGTATCGAAACTACGTCCTCCTAATATCGACTGCCTGATCTCGGCGAGTTTGTCGTATGCACGTTTTTTATCGTCCTTCGTGATCTCCGGGTAATGGACGATCTGCTGAAAGCTAAGCTGTGCATTGATCAACGGTAAACTGTCTTTTGGGATCGTCGCATAAAATTCGGCAACTTCTTTTGGGGTTACAGAAATATCAGCTGTTATCCTACGCTCCATCTCCTGCGCCAGCAATCGGTCTTTGATCACAGGTCTGAACTCTTCTTTGATC
>JBKCAB010000147.1:0-8255 GCA_046307935.1 Bacteroidota bacterium
CAATCAAAATCGGAAGCAAGCTCTTTGAGAACTTCTTCGGATCTGATGAGATCACGATTCGACCACAGGGTTCTGTAGAGCTTTCTTTCGGAGTGAACTCCTCTCGTTACGATAATCCGATCCTTCCTATGAGACAGCGGAGGATCACCCGCTTTGATTTTAATCAGCAGATCCAAATGAATCTGGTAGGTCAGATCGGTACAAAACTAAAGATCGGTACCAGCTACAATACCCAGGCAGCATTTGATTTCGATAACATTTCCAAACTTGAGTATACCGGAAACGAAGACCAGATCATGCAGAAGATCGAGCTGGGTAATGTGGCAATGCAGCTTCCTACTTCGCTAATTCAAGGTTCTCAAACACTTTTCGGTGCCAAAACACAGTTGAAGTTCGGACGATCTACCGTAGACCTAATCGCTGCTTCCTCCAGAGGTAAACGTCAAGAGATCAACATTACCGGTAAGGCACAGGTGCAGCGTTTTGAACTGTCAGCGGATAACTATGAGGTGAATCGTCACTACTTCCTGAACCTTTATCATCATCAGCATTACGATGAGGCAATGGCGACGCTTCCAATCGTGAGTTCTACCATGTACATTACCCGAATGGAAGTATGGGTTACAAACAGAACAAATAATACCGAAAATACGAGGAACATACTTGCTTTCTCAGATCTCGGAGAGGCCAAACCTGAAAACTGGCAGGGAAATCCCGGAAGTGCATCCGCTCAGGAGATCCCTGATAACGAAGCAAACGGACTGTACGCTTGGGCATCCGGTCAGCCGCTGGTCAGAGGATTTGTGAACTCCGTTCAAGCGCTTTCTTCACAGGTTACTCAACCTGGTCCATTTCAACAAGCAATCCATTACGAGAAGGTTCAGAATGCCCGAAAATTAACTGAGCAGGAATTCACCTACAACGCATTACTCGGATATATCTCACTCAATCAACCGTTGAACAATGACGAGGTATTAGCGGTGGCCTACGAATACACCTATAGAGGGGAAACCTACCAGGTGGGGGAATTCTCAACGGACGGTTCCAGCGGACAAGATGCGTTGATATTGAAATTGCTCCGACCGACGATCACGAATGTGAGTCTGAAGATCTGGGACCTCATGATGAAGAACGTCTATTCGATCGGTGCCTATCAGGTCGATCAGGCTGGATTCAGAATTGATCTGCTCTACAACAATCCTGAAACTTCACTTCCTGTGCCGTTCTTCCCTATGGATGTGGTGGAGGATAAGCAGCTCGTCACGCTGTTGGATATGGACAAGCTGAACCAGAACAATCAACCCTTCTCTGATGGTGTTTTCGATTTCGTTCCGGTAGAATTCAATGGTAACAGAGCCGATAATGGGGGAACGATCAACCGAAGAAACGGCAGAATCTATTTTTCGACCGTAGAGCCTTTCGGTAAGACGCTCGCGTCAAAACTTTCAGCCGCTGGAATTCCAGATATAGTGATCGATCAGGTCTCTTTCACGGAGCTGTATGATTCAACCAAAACCGCAGCGCAGCAGATTCCGAGCAAAAATCGATTCCTGTTCCGCGGAGAGTACCAATCCTCGATCTCTTCAGACATTCCACTCAATGCCCTTAATGTACCCGAAGGGGCTGTTACGGTGACCGCCGGGGGAATTCGTTTGACTGAAGGAGTCGATTACACGGTGGATTACAACCTGGGTAGGGTAAAGATCCTTAATACCGGAATACTGGAGTCAAATACACCCATAAAGATTTCGATCGAAAGTAACTCGGTCTTCGGATTTCAAGCTCGCTCGCTTGTCGGTGCTCACTACAACTACCGGTTCTCTGATAAATTCAATGTGGGCGCAACTTGGATGCGCATGATGGAAAGGCCTGTAACGCAGAAGGTGGATATTGGAAGCGAACCCTTCAAGAATAATATCCTTGGGTTGGATGTTGCTTGGAGAGCGGATGTTCCATTTCTAACCAAACTCGTTGATCTTCTCCCCGTAATCTCAACCAATCAGAAATCTTCCATTTCATTTGTTGGAGAATTCGCCCACCTGATCCCGGGTCAACCGCGGGCAATTAACAAAGACGGCACTTCTTACATCGATGATTTCGAAGGTGCTCAGAGTGCCATTGACCTGAGATCGATCACCGCATGGAGACTTGCCTCCGTACCGCAAGGGCAGCCCGATCTTTTCCCTGAAGCGGTGAACAAGGATCTGTCAGCTGGTTTTAAACGTTCTAGAACAAACTGGTACCTGATCGATCCTCTGTTCTACCAGAGTAACTCCCTCACACCACAACACATCAAAGACAATCCGGAGATGCTGTCGGATAGCCGAATGCGTTTAGTAAATCAAACGGATATTTTCCCGAACCTTCAGCAACAGTACGGTTCTATCCCGAATATCCCTATTCTCGAGCTTGCATATTACCCGAAAGAAAGGGGAATGTACAATTACGATACTACCAATACATACAATGCCGACGGAACCTTTGTAAATCCTGAAAATCGCTGGGGTGGTATCATGCGTGCTCTTACCACAAATGATTTCGAACAAACCAATATTGAGTTCATACAGTTCTGGGTCTTGGATCCTTTCAACGAGGATGCTGAGAATGTTGATCCGAATGGTCTTCATAATGGTGGTGATCTTTATTTCAATCTTGGCAATATCTCAGAAGATCAATTACCCGATTCAAGGAGAGGGTTTGAGAATGGTATGCCGCCTTTCGGAACTTCAGTAACTGATAATTTAGACACAACAGTTTGGGCAAGGGTTTCTACCCAGCAAGTTGTTGTGAATGCATTTGACAATGATCCAACCGCCAGGATCAATCAGGATATTGGTTTGGACGGCTGGAACGACGCTCAGGAAAAACTCGCATTTCAGAACTTCGTGAACTGGGTGCAGTCCAACCCTATTTTAAGTCCGGATGCTAAGGCTGCTATGGTTGCTGACCCATCCAACGATAATTACAATTTCTATCGTGATGACGATTACGATGCTGCAGAACTGAATATACTGGAGCGTTACAAAAAATACAACGGTATGGAGGGTAATTCTCCAACCCAGGAAATGTCGGTTGGCGAGAATGCAGAAGGTTATCCTACTCAGGCTACGAATATGCCGGATGTAGAAGATATCAACCAGGACAATAACCTGACAGAAACAGAAAGTTATTTTCAATACCGTGTTTCTTTGCGACCGAATGATATGCAAGTCGGCAAGAATTACATCACCAATGTGCAGGTCTACCAAAATGGCAACAAAACGGAAAAATGGTACCAGTTTAAGATACCTATTCTCGATTTTGAGCGCAAGATCAATGGTATCCAGGACTTCAGATCGATCCGTTTCATGCGTATGTTCCTCAAAGGATTTGACGAAGAGGTGGTATTGCGTTTTGCCCGTTTAGAATTCATTCGTGGAGAATGGAGACGTTACCTGGAAGACCTTACTCAACCGGGAGAAAGTGTTCAGACAGATCCCAATCTGACAACGTTCAACATCGGCGCTGTCAATGTTGAAGAAAATGACCAGCGTGAACCTATTAAATATGAGATTCCGCCCGGAATCGTAAGGGAGATCGATCCTTCGCAGGTGTACCAACGGCAGCTCAACGAGCAATCCCTGGTTCTTGAGGTGTGTAATCTTCAGGATGGTGATGCACGTGCAGCCTATCGGAATGTACAATTCGATGTACGTACCTACAAAAAACTTAAGATGTATGTTCACGCCGAAGAGGTTGACCCAACGATTCCTTTCTCGGATGAAGATATGACGCTTTTTGTCCGCTTGGGAACAGATTTCACAGACAATTACTACGAATACGAAATGCCTCTGAACGAAACCCAATGGGGTGCGACGGTTCCCGAAGATATTTGGCCTGAAACCAATAATGTGGAGATCATTTTTGACGACCTTCTGGACTTAAAGAAGGAGAGGAATAAAAAGGTTGAAGATGGTGTTACGGGTGTTGCATACAGTGTGGAATATGATGCCCCTGATCCGGAAAATATCAAAAGAAGGATCAAAGTCAAGGGAAGTCCGAACCTTCAAGGGCTACGAACGATCATGGTCGGGGTGCGCAATCCTCGAAAGAACGATCCTGATAATATCTGGCAACCGGATGATGGTGAGGCTGAATGCGCAATCGTTTGGATCAATGAGCTTCGTCTTACTGATTTTGTGAGTGAGGGCGGTTCAGCCGCAATAGCACAAATGCAGGTGCAGCTGGCTGATTTCGCCAATGTTTCCATGTCGGGTAATTATTCCGGTATTAACTGGGGAAGTGTTGAAAGCCGTGTCCAGGATCGTCAGCGCGACCAGCGTATGGGGTTTGACATGAATTCAAATGTTCAGCTTGGCCAGTTCTTTGGGCGGCAGGCGCGGGTGACTTTGCCGTTCTTCTATGGGTATTCAGTAGGTGTGATCAATCCAGAGTATGATCCATTCAATCCGGATGTGCGACTGGCAGATTATGACAGCGAAACAAGAAAACAGCGCATGCGCGACGGGCAGGACTTTACTGAGCGCAGGTCATACAATTTTACTGGTGTGAGAAAGGAGATGAAAGCAGGTGCAACTCCGCATTTTTGGCGTATCTCCAATTGGTCGGCAAGTTATTCTTATTCGGAAGATCTCAGAAGAAACTTCAATACCAACTACGATCGCACCAAAACCTGGAACGGTGGGCTGAACTACAATTATTCTTTCCAGACAAAACCCATTGAACCATTTAAAAAAGCGAAAGCATTACAAAAATCAAAGTGGCTTGCCGTAGTGAGAGATCTGAACTTCTTCCTCACGCCCAAAAACATCTCTTTCACGAACGATATCCAGCGTACGTACAATGAACGTCAGGTAAGGAATAACCTTGTTCCGGATTATGAGTTTGATCCGCTCTATCTCAAACGGTTCAACTGGAACAGGAACTACAATCTTGGCTGGGATCTCACAAAGAATTTGAAATTCACGTTCAGTGCTGCAAATCGTGCGATCTTCGAAGAGGGAGACGGTGCGGTAGATCGAAAAGCAGACCCTACAGGTTATCAAGTCTTTAAAGATACCATTTGGAGTCAGATGTCAACCTTTGGGAGGACAATGGATTATTCGCACAATTACAATCTAGGATACACACTCCCACTGGATAAATTCCCGCTTACGGATTGGATAAGCGCCAATGTCAAGTACAACGGAACGTACAACTGGCTGCGGGCTCCTCTTGGACAAGCCGAATTCGGGAACACCATACAAAACAACCGTCAGATAAATACGACGGCACAGTTGAACTTTACCAATCTTTATAACAAGGTGCCTTTCCTGAAAAAGGTTACTTCTGACGGAAAGAATCCTCGAGGAACAGCCGCTGCGAAAGATGCAGCAGGAAAGGCCACCGGCGGGAAAGGTGCACCTACACCGGGCACCAAAGATGAAGGTCTGGAGGAACTTAAACCGGATAAACCAATAGAGGATATGACTCCTAAGGAGCTAAGGCAGTGGGAACGAAAAAAACGGAAGCACGACCGAAAGAAGAAAAGGCTTGAGGCTGAGAAGAAGCGAGGGGGCAAAGTACATCCTGTGGCCGGCTTCTTTGCACGGCTCCTGATGACCGTTCGTAACGTGTCCGGAACCTATGCGTTGAACGACGGAACCATGTTGCCCGGCTACAATCAAGAGTCCGCGATTCTCGGTTTCAATCCGAGCTTCAGTGCTCCCCTTGGCGGTTTTATCTTTGGTCAGCAACGATATGACATTTGGGGACGCGAGACGGGCTATAACATAGCAACAACAGCCGCCTCCAACAATTGGTTGGTACAGAATCAGGATCTGAACCGACAGTACACCAATACGCATAGCCAGAATCTCAATTTAAGGGCGAGTCTTGAACCAATGAAAGACCTGACGATTGAATTGACCGCTACGCGTACGTTCGGGAATAATTCCAGTGAATTCTTCCGCTGGAACGATTTGACTCAGCAGTATGAAAGTCAAAGCAAGGTAGAGACAGGAACACTCACCTATACAACAGTTTCGGTAGGATCAGCTTTCGCTTTACTGGGTAAGGAATATGAATCGGCTACTTTTGGGAATTTGCTGTCTAACCGTGAATTGGTCTCTCAGCTGCTTGGAGCGGAAAATGCCAATTCTTCCCAACTCATATCAGGGTATTATTCCGGTTACAATGGATCTCAACAAGAGGTCGTTACGGGAGCTTTTCTTTCATCCTACACCAATCAGGGTGTCACTGAAAGAAGCATTAATCCTGTCAGGAATGCACCACTACCGAACTGGTCCATAAACTACAATGGGTTGAACAAGTTTACCTTCGCAAAGAAATTTGTCAGGAATTTTGTTGTGCGTCATGCCTACAGCTCGACAATCAGTGTTTCAGGGCTACAGACGAACCTGAACGCTGAGTTTGACAACAATGGTGATGCAACGGCCTTGGATATTAATAACAATTTTATCGCTGAACGTCAGATACAGAATGTCACGATGACCGAACGTTTTTCACCGCTGATCGGAATTGATGCAACCTGGAATATCAAGGGTCAGGGTTTGATCACCAAATTCGAGTACAAAAAAGACCGGAGCGCTACACTTTCATTGAATAACAACCAGGTAACGGAGGTTTTGGGAACAGAATGGGTCATCGGTACAGGCTATAAATTCGAGAAGGTGAAGATCATTGAGCGAATCCCTGCCAATACCTTGAATATCCGCTTCGATATGTCATTCAGGGACAATCTCACCGTGATCCGAAAGATCGTGGAGAACACCAATCAGGCAACAGCCGGCCAGCGCGTGGTGTCTATTAAGACCTCAGCTGATTATAATGTTACTCAAAACCTAACCGTACAGTTCTACTACGATCAGGTTCTCAATACGCCGAAAGTGGCAACGTCTTATCCTACCGGGAATATGTCAACAGGAATCCGTTTGCGTTTTAACCTCGCAGGAGTTCAATAATGTTCTTTAGATCAGCGCAAAGAGGAGATGAAACCGCGATCATGGGATTGATCCGTGAACTAGCCTTGTATGAACGTGCTCCGGAACAGGTGGTGAATACTGAGGAAGATCTGGCGAAACATCTGTTCGAAGAGAAAATTTGCGATGCGATCGTGGCAGTGAGTGAAGGAATTATTGTCGGTTTCGCCTTATTTTTCACTAATTATTCAACCTGGAAGGGAAAATGCCTCTATCTGGAGGATCTTTTTGTCCTTCCGGAATACCGCAAAGAGGGTATAGGTTCCCAATTGTTCGATGAGGTAGTGCGTATCGCGATTGAGCGCGGAGTTAAGCGAATGGATTGGCAGGTTCTTGAATGGAATGAGCCCGCATTGGCGTTCTACCGTAAAAAAGGGGCAGTTTTGGATCCTGAATGGATAAACGGACGACTTTTTTTCGGTCCGGCTAAAAATCTTAGTTAAATCTCACTAACATTAAAACATGCAGGGCAAGCGCATAGTGATCGCCGGTGGCACCGGATTAGTTGGAAGGCGATTAAAGCAACTTTTGGAAGCAAGGGGGCACCATGTAGCAGTGCTCTCCAGAGGGGCATCTGCGGAAAAATATTTTTTCTGGGATCCGGAGAAAAAAGTGATCGATCTGCCGGAGATAGCAGATACGCAGGTGCTGATCAATTTGAGTGGTGCCGGGATCGCCGACGAAAGATGGACGGTTAAGCGGAAAAAAGTGCTCCATGATTCACGTGTAGGCACCAATGAATTCTTGTACTCGCAGATCAGCCGGATGCCTGCGTTGGAACAGTTCGTCTGTGCATCCGGGATCAATGCGTATGGGTATCAACATCCTGAAAGGGTGCATGTCGAGGAAGATCCTTATGGCCATGATTACCTTTCGTTACTCGTAAAAGACTGGGAGCAAAGTGCCCGGAAATTTGAATCGGTTTGCAAGATCGCGCTTGTTCGAACTGCGGTGGTTCTAGATGCAGACGGAGGTGCACTCAAGCGACTGCTACCCATCGTAAAGATCGGTGCCGGTTCACCAATAGGTTCAGGTAAGCAGGCGATGCCATGGATCCATATAGATGACTTGTGCAATATGTATATTCATGTCGTTGAAAATGGCCTGAGCGGTACCTTTAACGCAGTTAGTGCCTATTGTAGCAACCGTGATTTTCTCTGGACGCTGTCACGTGTTCTAAAGCGTGCCTTTTATCTGCCAAATGTACCGGCGGTCATTTTAAAGGTCATGTTTGGTGAAATGGCTTCCATGTTGCTCAAAGGTGTGAAGGCCTCC
>JBKCAB010000148.1:0-1026 GCA_046307935.1 Bacteroidota bacterium
GGGTAAAACTACACTCTCTTCCGATGAAAACCGACGTTTGATCGGAGATGATGAGCACGGTTGGGCAGAAAATACCGTTTTCAATTTTGAAGGAGGGTGTTACGCCAAGACCATTGACTTAACCAGAGAAAAGGAGCCCCAGATCTACGATGCAATAAAGTTTGGTGCAATCCTCGAAAACATTGGTTTCATCGACGGAACTTCCACACCGGATTACACAGATGGTTCGATCACCGAGAATACCCGTGTCTCTTACCCGATTCACCATATTAACAATATTGCGTCCCCTTCGATTGGAAGCTCGCCGAAAAATATTTTCTTCCTTACAGCAGATGCGTTTGGTGTATTACCTCCAATTTCCAGACTGACTAAAGAGCAGGCGATGTACCATTTCATGTCGGGTTACACGGCGAAAGTTGCCGGTACAGAAATGGGAATTACGGAACCAACCACAACGTTCTCTGCTTGTTTCGGTGCGGCATTCTTGCCTCTTCATCCAGCGAAATATGCCCAATTATTGGGTTCAAAACTGGATGGGACAGGTATCAAAGTATGGTTGATCAATACAGGATGGACAGGTGGATCGTATGGTGTTGGTCACCGAATGAAACTCTACTACACACGAGCCATGATCACTGCAGCCATCACGGGAAAACTGGACAATGTGGACTATGAAACACTTCCTGTTTTTGAACTGGCGATCCCGAAATCTTGTGAAGGTGTTCCTTCTGAGATACTGAATCCCCGGGAAACATGGGAAAATAAGGCGCTTTACGACGAAACGGCAAACAGTCTCGCAGCGAAATTCGTGAAGAACTTTGAGAAATTCGCGGCCGAAACCAGCTCCGAGATCCTTGCAGCTGCCCCTAAGTTATTGGTATAGTACTTGGTCAACCCAATTGACACTATTCAAAGAACCGCTTTTTGGGCGGTTTTTTAGTTCTTTTTGAGCCAGCCGCGTTTAAGGAAGAACAGAAAGAGCCCTAATCCTACCAGAAACATGAATCCGACCACGGTGTAATAGCC
>JBKCAB010000149.1:0-1175 GCA_046307935.1 Bacteroidota bacterium
TCGAAGAATTGTCCGTCGCGAAGTGCCGCTCCTTTCATGGCCTGAAGGATCGAATAGGTCAAAAGACCCTGTCCGTATCGGCTTGCTTCATAGCTCACAGCATCGGCAGCGCTTCCAGAGATCACAAACATACCTGTGCGGTCCTTCATGCGGTCGATGGCTTTGACGGAAGACACATCGATATCCCTGGCTGCCATGAGGTTGTCCACTGCCTTACCAGAGCTGCAGGCATCAATGATCATCACCTGCTTGTTTGCCGGAATGGCTTTCAGGTATTCCGTGAATTCACTCGCACTGATCGTATAGTTCTTTCGCAATGCTTCGTCGTTAAAGGCCTCCGCATTGGCTGCCGTTACATCGGTGGTCAGGTAGTAAAAATCGCCCTGGTCACCTCCCCAGGCGATTCCGTGACCACTCAGGTAGATCACGATCAAATCAGATGAAGTGGCTTTTTTGCTGATCTCTGAGAAAATGTATTTGATCTTCTCCTTGGTTGGACGATCACCGGATGCTGTGGTAAGCGTATAGATGTGCGTATTTTCCTTTCCGAACAATTGTTCAGCACCTAATTGCAGGGCTGTACTTATCGATTGTGCATCCTTCTCAGGGTATTTCAGGTTGATCTTTTCATTCACATACTTTCCGGTTCCTACAACCACCGCATAAAAATGAGGAACTGCCCTTTTAAGTGTGAGCACAACCTTCTTCTCAACCGGACGCCCCACCACAAAACCGTCTTCTGAGCTTGCTTTGACAGCAATTACATTCAAGCTGTCTTTTAGATTCGGGTGATCCTTCAGGTCGATCCAAATCGTTTGTGTTTCTTTCGTATTATCAAATTGTTCTCCTCGGGCATCGGCTTGTACCTCTTTTCCATTGATCAGAATAGAAACTTTTCCATAGCCTCCTTCACGCTTTGTCAATGTTACCGGCAGCTTTCCATCTTTGACCTCACCCAACTCTACTTCCGGTTGGAGCTTCAATTCCTGCATACTTCGTGCATCCGGCAAGGGTTCTCCTTTCATGACCTTTTCCCACAATCCCGGAACCCAGTAGCGATCCTTCAGCTGAGCAAATTCGATCACCTCGAGACCTTTTGTCCAGTACATGAGCTCCATAGCTTGAGGAGAAGCGTCGAAGAGGCCGGAGGGGTGGATGTGAACCCATTTGTTGGG
>JBKCAB010000150.1:0-12662 GCA_046307935.1 Bacteroidota bacterium
GTATGGCGGAGGTGGTGGAGGTGGTGGCTCATCACTCACGCCTGCCGGTGGAGGATGTACCCAAGGATCGAACAATGCTGCCGGATACCTTACAATTACTTACATTGGCGGAGTTGGAACAGCTACTGCGACTAATTCAGGACCATACTGCGTTGGTGGTACGATTCAGTTGAATTCAACCGGTGGAGGATCTTACGCATGGACCGGGCCGAACGGATTTACTGCAGCAACTCAAAATCCAAATTTGCCCGCAACAGTTGCAGCTGCCGGTACCTACACGGTAACCGTAACAAACATAGGTTGCACAGCCACAGCTTCTACAACCGTAGTTGTGAATCCTGTCCCGGTTGTGAATGCCGGGGTTGACCAAACACTTTGCCAAGGTGGTTCTGTAACGCTTGCGGGCTCAGGGGCAACTGCGTATTCATGGTCAGGAGGTGTTGTACAGGGATCTCCATTTGTCCCTCCCGTTGGTTCAACTACATACACGGTGACAGGAACAGCGTCGGGTTGCACAGCGACAGATGCGGTCATGATTACTGTGAATCCTACTCCTTCAGTGAATGCTGGTCCTGACCAATCAGTTTGCTCGGGTGAGAATGTTACATTGACAGCTGCCGGAAGTGCATTGACGTATTCCTGGAGTAACAGTGTTACAGATGCAACGCCATTTGTTCCAGTTTCTACACTCACTTACACTCTGACAGGGACAGGGACCGGGGGGTGTACAGCAACAGATCAGGTTCAGGTGATTGTTAATCCCATTCCGGCGGTCAATGCAGGAGCTGATCAGATCGTGTGTTCCGGTACGGCTGTTACGTTAAATGCAAGTGGTGCTGATACCTATACCTGGGATAATGGAGCCACTCAGGGAGTTGCTTTTACACCGGTTGTTGGTTCGGTTACCTATTCAGTAACAGGCACAACATTGGCGGGATGCCAGGCATCGGATGAAATTAACGTAACTGTAAATCCCAATCCCACTCCTGTTATTGTTGGAGATCTGGAGTATTGTGCGCCTACACCGCCGATTCTTTCTACGGAACAGCCATATCTCGGCTATGTTTGGTCGAATGCTGAAACCACGTCCTCAATTACAGGAAATGCCTCTTTGAATCCTATATCGGTTACGGTAACCGATAACAATGGTTGCGTGGGTACTTCTCCTGCGATCGCGCTCACAGAAAATTCTGTTATCAATACATCTGGCTCATTGACGATCTGCCAGGGAGGAACAGCGTTGATACATGGCAATCCGGAATCAGTAGCAGGAGACTACTCACAAACATTTACCTCTTTTGAAGGATGTGACAGTGTTTCAGTGATCACACTTAATGTGAATCCACTTCCTTTAGTGAATGCCGGTTCAGATCAGGCAGTTTGTTCCGGTACGGCGGTAACACTCAATCCTTCTGGTGCCCAGTTGTATGTGTGGACGAATAATGTCAACAGTGGAATAGCTTTTACACCATCGTCAACGCTAACCTATACCGTGACAGGAACAGATCTTAATGGCTGTGTGAACACAGATGATGTATTGGTGACTGTCAATGCGATCCCTGTTGTGGATGCTGGCCCTGACCAAACCGAATGTGCCGGGACATCCGTCGTACTCTCTGGTAATGGTGCTGCAACCTATTCCTGGAGTAATAATGTCACCAACGGGGTGGCCTTTACACCTTTGGCGACAGCTACATATACAGTTACAGGAACAAGTGCGGAAGGATGCGTTGATCAGGATCAAGTGAATGTTTCAATTAATCCAATACCTAATGTAGCAGCAGGGCCGGATCAAACGTTGTGTGAAGGAGAGACAACAATGCTTACGGCCAGTGGAGCAGCATCCTATTCCTGGGATAACAATGTTGTGAATGGTGTTAACTTCTTACCGCCTGTCGGAACGACCGTGTATACGGTTACAGGAACTTCTTCAGGAGGATGTACGCGAACAGATCAGGTTTCTATAACGGTTGAACCGGCTCCTCAGGTCAGTTTTACGACTGATGTAACTGCCGGTTGTACTCCGTTGGCTATCAATCTTACGAACACTACTGTGAATGCAACAGATTGTCAATGGACACTCTCAAATGGAACTTTCCTAAACGGTTGCGGTACGGCTCCTACTGTGATTACACAGGGAGGATGTGTAGATGTCACACTAACTACAACTTCTTCAAACGGTTGCTCAGGTTCGTTCACTGTTCAGGATTATATATGTGCTGAAACGCCGCCGATCGCTTCTTTCGCCCCAGTGCCGCAGGTGGTATCTTCGATGGAGCCTTTCACGACTTTCAACAATACATCCATTGGAGCAACTGACTATTTCTGGGATTTCGGTGATGGTAACACGAGTATTATTGAGAATCCGTCTCATGAGTATGAGCAAGGCGTTGCAGGTAGTTATTCTGTGATGCTTGTAGCGACAACGCCACTCGGATGTGTGGATACGGCGTGGTCCTATGTTGATGTTCAGGAGGAGTTGATCTATTACGTTCCGAACAGTTTTACGCCGGATGGGGATATCTTTAATCAGACATTCAAACCTATATTTACATCTGGATTTGACATTTACAATTATACCTTGTTGATATACAATCGATGGGGAGAAGTAATCTACGAGTCAAATAATCCGGATATTGGTTGGGATGGATCCTACGGTTCAGGAAATGACAATGTGGGTATTGTTCAAGATGGGGTGTATGTATGGAAGATCCGGTTCAAGATCAGGAATTACGACGAATGGCGGGAGATTACCGGACATGTAACCCTGATAAGATAGTGCATTTGATCGATGAACTAAGCTTCTAATTTCAACTATCTTACTCCGTCTTTTCGACGTTGCCTTTCTTTCATGATCAATCCGAGCTCGCGTCCGGTTTGTCCTGCTACAGATGTGTTTTCATCAGCTCGTCTCAGTAAGTAAGGCATCACCTCCTTGACGGGTCCATACGGTACGTATTTCGCAACATTGTAGCCGTGATAAGCCAAGTTGTATGAAATATGATCACTCATCCCCAAGAGCTGAGCGAACCAGATCCTTTTGTCTGCAGCGCCAATATTGAATCTCTCCATGAGTTCAGTGAGGTAAAGTGAACTCCTTTCATTGTGTGTTCCTGCGCACAAAGTCAAAATACTGATATTCTCCAACATCAACTCGAGAGCGGAATCGAAATCACGGTCACTTGCGGCTTTATCCGGTTGGATAGGGGAAGGGTAATTCAATTTCTCGGCTCTAGCTCGTTCTTTCTCCATGTAAGCACCGCGAACTAATTTGATGCCTAAATAAAACTGTTCATCACGCGCCACCCTTAGCTGTTCGCGTAGGAATTCAAGTCGGTCATGACGGTACATTTGTACGGTATTGAAAACGATCGATCGCTTACCATTGTATTTACGCATCATATCAAGGGTGATCCTGTCGATCACATCCTGGATCCAGGATTCTTCTGCATCAATAAAAACCCGGACATCAGCTTTGTGTGCTGCAGAGCAAATCCGGTCGATCCGGTCGATTATCGTACTAAGCTCTATTTGTTCCGCTTCTGTAAGATCAGCATCAAACGTATTGGCCTTTTCGAGGATATCAAAACGTCCGATACCGGTAACTTTGAACACAGCAAATGGAATATCAGCATTGTTTCTGGCTTTTTGGATCGTTGCAATGATCTCGTCCACTGTAGCATCAAAATCTTCATCGGTGGTTTTCCCTTCAATTGAATAATCGAGAATGGTTCCAATACCGAACTTCGCCAGCAATGTTATCGTCGGTTCAGAATCCGAAATTGACTCGCCGCCACAAAATTGACTAAAGATCGTTCGCTTGATCAAACCTTTGATGGGAAGTCCTGTGGATAAGGCCAAATTCGTCCCCCATTTACCCATTTTTACAATGCTCGGACTGGCAATGATCTTAAAAAGCCAATATGCTTTTTTTAGGTCGTTATCGCTCTTGCTCTGAAAAGCGATCTCCGTATTTTCGAATGAAATCATGTTATAAAATTAGTGGCTTTTAACGCTCATAGTGCGCTTAGTGCTTGCTTTCTCTATTTTTGTGGAAAACAGATACATTTTGAACAATCCAAAGATCGAATTCGGAGAACTTAATCAGGGTAGCTTTCAGCAGTTGTTGCGGAGTGAGTATTCCGCTGCGAAAAAGGTGATCATTGTTGATGAGAACACGCACGATCATTGTCTAGAATATGTATTGACCTCCTTTGAAGAATTGGCTGATGCAGAAGTGATGCTCTTGCCGGCAGGAGAGGAGAATAAGGTGTTGGAAGTTTGTTCACAGGTGTGGGAAGCACTGACCCAATACCGTATAGGCAGAAAAGACCTCATCATCAATTTGGGAGGTGGTGTGGTAACCGACATGGGTGGATTTATTGCTTCCGTATTCAAAAGAGGAGTTCATTTTATTCATATCCCAACCTCTTTGCTAGGTATGGTCGACGCGGCAATCGGTGGAAAAACAGGAATTGATCTGGGCCCTTTTAAAAATCAACTAGGAGTATTTGCCTCGCCAAAAGCGATTTATGTAGATCCTGTTTTCCTCGGAACACTACCTGAAAAAGAGCTTTGGAACGGTTTCGCTGAAATATTGAAGTGCGGACTGATTGCAGATAGCGCGCTTTGGAAGGAGGCAAGTAACATTCGTTCAAAAGAGGAGTTGAAAGATCTCGCACTGATCAGAAAGGCAGCACTGTTAAAACAGTCCATCGTTGATATGGACCCTTATGAGTCAAATGAGCGCAAGCTGTTGAATTTCGGACATACCGTCGGACATGCACTTGAAGGATTTTTTCTCTCCATTGAGGAAACAATTGGACACGGTCATGCCGTAGCGATCGGTATGTTAATAGAATCACGTTTATCTTTCAAGGTTGGAAATCTCTCCGAGCAACAGTTGCACGAGATCGAGGAGACGCTCGGAATCTATCCTATGATCCAATTGGATAACGAAGATCAGATCGATACGATCATCGGTCTGATGCATAACGATAAAAAGAATGAACGCAATGAGATTCGCGGAATTCGTTTAGACAGTATCGGTGAGGGTACAGTTGACGTGACGTATGATCCGGAACAACTGAAAGAAATAATGAAATCGTGTTTCTTGTAATGCTGCATCAAATTTTGTAAATAAAAAGATTGATTCAACTCGGCTCATTAAATTTCACGTAATTTGTACTTTATTAATTTTCAAAATAATACAATTATGGTCGAGAAGGCTATTGCAGAGTTGGAATCACTGAGCAAACAAGGTGAAACATATACGAATGACCAAGGTTCTTATGGATGGCGTAATCCGATAAGAAGTGATACCGGACGTATTCTTCAGGCAGTTGTGGCTGCCTCCGCTCCAAAAAGAATGCTTGAAATAGGAACTGCTCATGGTTTATCCGCCCTCTATTTGATCCAGGGTACAGATAAGCAGAACTGCCAGCTTCATACAATTGAGTTTGATGAAAATGTAGCCGGTCAATCACAAGAGTTAATGGATCGCTTGAATCTTCCGGTGAAAGTACTCGCAGGGGAGGCGATGCAGATAATAGAAAGTTTGACGGGCATTTATGATCTTGTATTTTTCGATGCACAAAAAAGTCACTACGGAAAGCAGATCGACTTTCTATGGGAACGTGGACTTATAGGTTCACAAACCGTCATACTTGCAGACAATGTCCTTGACAGAGCTGACGAAGTAACCGATTTTATAGATTGGTTCAAGAGCAGAGGAATAAACTACACGATCATTCCGACTGAATGCGGTTTGTTGGTTAGCAGCTTATAGTTCTTGTAGAGATGGATAAGAAGAACAATCACGGCGGGCTTGTTTCATTTGAACCCACCGTTGCACTGAATAAATGGGGATTTACGGCGAAATCCTGGGATAGCAGGATCTATCCGCCTTTTTTTCATCCAGATCGTATTTCCGAGCTGGTCCAAAAATGGGAGCCGGATATGCGGGATATCTTTATCTGTACGCATCAGAAAGTTGGAACCCACCTCACGAAAAAGTTCGTAGTTGAGTTGCTCCGAAATTATAAATTTCATCCACCGGAGCATGGTATTTCTCTATCGGATATTGGTCATGGTACAGTTCCGTGGCCGGAGGTATTCGTTTCCCAGTATGGTTCTGAAGCCTTTAACGATCAATTGAATGACAATGTTGATGTTCCGCGCTTATGGTATACACATTGCTCATTGGACGACCTGCCGTTCAAAGCGACCAGCAAGGGTCCAAAGTTCTTGCATGTTTTTAGAGATCCAAGAGGAGTAGTTGTTTCCCAGTATCATTTCTACCGCTCGCACCCTATGTTAGGAGTGAGTTCAGAGCTCGATTTGGAAAGTTTCATCGATTTATTTCTTGAGGGGAAACTTTACTTCGGCGATTACTTCGAGCATACCGTTCAATGGTTAAAGCGTGGAATGGCTGAGCTTGGTGCAGAAAATGTCCTTTCCTTGAGGTATGAGGATTTGGTAGACAGCAAGATAGAGAGCGTTAAACGGATTTCAAATTTTCTTTTTCCTCACCTTGAATTGTCTGATGAAAGTGCGGCTATGATCGTTGAGGCAACTGAATTCAACCGGATGAAAAAGGAAATCACGGAAAATCCGCAGACCTTTCATTTTAATCCGGAAAAATTCTTCAGGGAAGGTAAGTCCTTTGGTTGGATGGAGAGCTTAACCAAAGACCAGCAATCGAGAATCTGTTCCGTGGCAAAGGAAAAATGGAAGGGAATCCAAACCAATTATGAATTTGAAATTGTTTGATCTATGGATAAATCGTTCACGTTCATCGATGACACAAGAGCCATTTTTGTTCGGGATCTACAAGCACTGTATGACGAGCTTGAATCGACTCCTGAACAACATTTGTGGCTAACAATTCCCGGAGTATTGAATTCAGTTGGTACCTTATCCCATCACATTTGTGGAAATCTAAGGCATTTCATCGGTGAAAAATTAGGGAATGACGGCTATGTGCGAAACCGCGATGATGAATTCCAAAACAGGCAGCTAAGTAAAGATGATCTCCTTGCGGAGGTACGTGCTACAATATCGGCAGTACAAATTGCTCTGGAAGGCATGAATGAGCAACGTCTCCATGATAAAATGCCTGATCCACCTCCTCAGCATGAGGGGAGAAGTGTGGGATTCTTTTTAATTCAGCTCTGCTGTCACTTGTCCCGACACAGGGGGCAATTGAATTACATCAGAAGAGTGCTATCTGCTGAAAACGAAAAAAGCGCTTAGATCGGGGATGTACAGCTTGTATGATCGAATTTATTCGGCGATCTCCAGCGTTCGCTGAACACTCCCGTCTTCGAAGATAAGTAGCAATGGCGTGTTTTTGGAGAAAGGTACTTCCCGCCCTATGAGATCTGTAATTCGAACAAGTTTTTTAGTAGTACTTTGCACTTCATCAATTCCAGCAACATCCGTGTAATTGATCACGAGTTTGGGATGATTGGTTGCATCTGTATTATCACTGGAAGCAAATATCAAAGAACGATAATACTGCTCAGACAATAACCGGATCTGAAAACCATAACTGGCAGCAGGAAAATCAACCATATCTTGCACCATTGCAGTGACATTCAATTCATAATTCTGAGTAGCAGTCGCACTTTCAGGAATGGTTACTTCATTAATTGAGGTTACCGATGGCTGGGTATTCCAAGTCACTGTATTCTCATCCCAATCAGTAATGATTTTTCGTATTACTCCTTCGTTGGAACCGGATAGTGATTGATGTTGTGCGCTCGTATTCACTGAAAGTGGGTTATGGTACAAGAACAATGTTGCAGAATTGATGACTGATCCAGGAGGTATTGAACTCAGGTCGAATTGCAACAGTCCTCGAACTGTGGTGGCATTACCGGAATTAGTCCATGCTATCGCGGCCAGATCTTGAGCAGCTCCACCATTCGTGGTTGGTTGTAGACTGTTTATAAAGGCATCCTTGCCTGCTGAAGCATTCGGTTGCAAAGTTAAAGTCTGCGCGTTTGATACGCTTATTGCAGTTAAAAACAGAATAGTGGATGTTAGTTTTTTCATCGAATCGATTTTTCGTTATTATATTTTAAACATTATCAGAAAAGTGCCTTGTGAAACTCACCCCGATTCACTTCTCTATTTCCATTTTCTTTTCTCTTGTACCATCCTCATAGATCAAAATGAAAGGTACATTTGGTTCTGGCGTGATCTCGCGTCCCATGAAATCCACTGCATGGATTACTGTTTTATCTAATGATGAATTTTCCGATAACCCTGCCGCACAATCTTTACCAGTTGTCAGGTTATAGATGCACAATCCGCCGTTGTTTACGTGAGCGTTGAATTCGATACTTTCGACACACCCCAAAACAGTCACCTCAATGGATAAACAAATATCACTGTTTGCAGAACCAAATGACGAACCATCCTCGTAGCTGATGACATTGGACAAACCTTCGTATACTGACCAGTCCGAATCATTGTTTAAACTATTTATATCTGCTCCCGATAAAGCCGTCAAGGTTTCTCCATTTAGCGAGCCGCATTCCAAACCGGCATCTGAAATTGAATTGGTGGTTGGATATGTTCCACCGATCACAATTTGTGGTGGCATATCCGATGAGTTAAAGGACAGTGTAAATCCAAAGAATGGTGCATCCAGCGCACCGAGGTCAATCGTGATATCGAATGTGTAAGTGGTGCTTCCGTCAGGATTCACTGTTTGATTGGCAATACTGAAGGTGCTATTATCACAGGCTTTTGAATGCTGCACAGCAACTAAAAACAGAAAGAGGAAAATGATTTTTCTCATGGCATAAGTTCTTTGATGGAAAATTACTAATTATTTGATTCAAATCCCTCTAAAAGAATTATCAATCGGATTTCAGTGCTCAAGATTTAAAAATGAATTTCGCAGACAAAAAAAAATATCCCACCAGAAGAGATGGGATATTTACAAAGTCAAAGGACCTTATTTTACAAGTTCCATTTCATTGATCAGGTTGGTAGCGCCGTAGCACTTGTCTACCAACCATAATACGTAACGGATATCACAAACAATCGTACGCTGGATATTCGGTTCAAAATAGATGTCACCTGACATTGCCTCCCAGTTTCCATCAAATGCGGTACCAATCAATTGTCCTTTACCGTTGATCACGGGTGAACCTGAGTTACCTCCCGTAATATCGTTGTTGGTAAGGAAGTTCACAACCAGCTTTCCTGTTTTCTTATCTACATATTGACCATAATCATTCTTCTGGTACAATTCTTTGATGCGCGCATCCACAACGAATTCAGGATTGGTTGGGTCTTCCTTCTGCAAAACACCATCTAGCGTAGTGGTATAGTGATAAGTAACACCATCTTTTGGATCGTAAGGCAGTACTTTACCGTAAGTCAAACGCATTGTGGAGTTTGCATTTGGATAGAACTTTTTGTTCGGCTGCATCTCACGGATTGCCTTAACGAACAAACGATTCCCTCTGGCGAGCTTTTCGTTGGCCTGCAAAAGCTCTGGTTTCGAGGTCGCTTTTGTGTACGCATCATCCATGTCTTTAATCAGCTTGAACAATGCATCATTTTCGATCACAGAAAAGTCACCTGCTTCCATGACAGCGTCAAATCGCTCTTTGCTCGTGAAGATAGAATGATTACGAATATCAGTCATGTAACCCTTGATTCCCTTTACAGCGACTTCTTTAGTGAGATCCCCCATCTGGGAGGTTGGTATATCCTTGCAATACATGGCAAACACTTCTTCCAAGGTTTCCAATTCAATGTTCATGTTACGTTCAGTGAATAACTCTGCTGCTCTGCCTGCTGCCGATGCTCTCAATTGCTTTGCTCTTTCAGTTTTTCCACCTTTTTCGGCATCTGCGGCCATCTTGTAGAGGTACACAACCAGGGCGATATCTACCTGTCTGATGAACTCACTTTGATAAACCTTGATGTAGACATAATCGTTCGTTGCTCTGAAAGATCCTTCAATATCAGAAAGTACATTGTCGTATTCACTCTTGCCTGCAGAATATCTTGAGAACTCAGCCTCCAGTGCACGTTTCTTGTCAGCAACTTTATTCGCCTTAAGCTGAGCGGTCTGACCAATAAAATATTTCCAATAATTGGCCACTGAGGCATACTTGGAGGAGTAGTTTAGACGAACAGCTACGTCCTGATCCATGTATTTCTTCATGATCTCCAGCTTCTTAGCACGAACATCTACAATTTTCGGCTGCTCGAGCGAAATCGCTTGTTCAACACCAAAAGAGGTCAGGTAACGGTTCGTTCTTCCCGGGAAGCCCATCACCATGGCATAGTCATTTTCATTTACGCCTTTCAATGAAATCGGTAATGAGTGTTTCGGAGTATAGGGAATATTCGTTTCCGCGAAATCAGCTGGCTTGTTATCAGATCCAGCGTAGATACGGAACATAGAGAAGTCAGCAGTGTGACGTGGCCACATCCAGTTATCTGTGTCACCTCCGTACTTTCCAGCTGATTGCGGAGGAGTACCAACAAGACGAACATCCTTGAAAGTTTCTTTAACGAACAGGTAGAATTCGTTACCATCGTAGAAGTCGCGAACGAACGCTTCATAATGTGTTCCATTCACAGCATCCTTTTCTAGGATCGCAGCGACCTCCCTCCATTTTGCGTTGCGTTGCTCAGTGGTCATTTCCGGCTTGAGTTCCTTAAGAATTATTTCCGTTACATCCTCCATGCGGATCATGAAAGTGGCAGTCAGACCAGGCACAGCGATCTCTTCTTTCGTGTTCTTAGCCCAGAAACCGTTATCGAGGTAATTGTGCTCCGGTGTTGATGCTCCAGCGATCGCATCGTAACCACAGTGATGGTTCGTCAATACAAGACCTTGTTTGGAGATGACCTCACCCGTACAGAATCCGCCGAAAGAGATTACGGCATCCTTGAGGGAAGATTTGTTGATCGAATAGATCTGCTCCTGACTCAGTTTCAGACCGTTTTTCTTCATGTCCTTGTAGTTCCTTCCGAGCATGAACGGAAGCCACATTCCTTCGTCAGCGCGGACAAGTGAGCTCACGATCACCGCGAAAGCTAAGAGGATTAACTTGAATTGTTTCATCGTTTTCGTTTTGATTTGGATGGTAAATGTAGTCACTATTTCAACGCGTTGAACCAACGTTCAGCTTCAAAAAAAGGATGTTTATCGAAAAAATATGAATAAGAATAAGGTACCACCTAAAAACGGAAGGAACAGAACTGTCGTTTAAACACATAGACACACAGGCCATGGAGGCTAATGTTTAGTGCAGAATGCAAAGAATGATGCTGCTAGAAAAAGTGAATCATCTTTCATTGACTTCACGGTATTCAGTCTCAGCTATCAACTCTCGCTTCTCGACTCTCTGCTCTCGTTTGTATTGCGCTATCTGAACAGGATCTCATCCACAAACAGCCATGTGTCATTTCCAGCTCCAAGATGCCATTCCGGACATTTACCAAAGGTTTTAGCTGTTATCTTGATCTTTTGAACGGGTTTGTTACTCTTGATGACTTGAACTATATCATGATTTGTAGGACCAATATATCCATCGTACATGGGTATCTGATTGAGTAAGATCATATTGTTTTGGATTTCATTTTTTACAGAAAGAATGGTCGGAAGCTTTTCAAAGTTGGTACCATCGTATGATACTTCGATCTGGATTTCAGAAGGGTAGAAGATCCATGATTTCATATCTTGAATGCAGCTCAAACCGATCTCAGACAGTTTTCTTGGGTTTGTAAAGCTAACTTCTGCAACCAGATCTTGTGCCCAGAATCCTTGGTAATCTCCAGTACGGAATTCATTGCCTCCCTGCACGCCATCGATCAATGTGTTCGGACCCGATGCGGCATACTGATGCGAATACTCGCTTTCCAGCTTCAAGCTGACATCCTTGTCACGCTTGATGAAATCCGCCTTGATCCATGGACTGTAGAGGATCATTGTCCCGGGAAGTGATATGCTTCTTGAGCTTTCGATCTGGTTGATGCGACGCGCTTCAATAGCGCATGTACGGTCAATCGTGATCGGTCCCTGATAGGTAAACTGTTTTGTTGTGTCATCCGTGAAACGGTATTCGATGAACGAATATTCGTCCGAAACAGAGGGATGCATTCCGATACCCACCTTCAGTTGATCATCAAAGATCCTGTTCTCATTATCAAAATAGGGTGAGGGTGTAAAACCCCATTGGTGCACAGCAGTTTTCGTCAGTGCACTATTACTGTGTACTACTTTATCATTTGGTTTTGGTCCCATGTGGAAGATCAACTCACCACCTTCCATCAAGGTAGAATGGTTGATCTGTCCTGTGATCCAGTCACCACCGTTCCAAGTGATATATTGAATGTATTTATTTTCGGATGAATTATTTTTTGTTTTGAGCTTCAAGGTTTTACCGTTTTCTAACTGAATGGTAGCTTCATCCATAATCGGTCTTCCGAAATCATACCATGGATATCCCGGGGTGACCTGGTAAAGTCCCATGGCACTCAATACGTACCATGCAGACATTTGACCGCAGTCTTCGTTTCCGGAAAGTCCGTCTGGAGTATTTTTGTACAGCTCTTTCAGGATTTTATCCACGTAGAATTGGGTTTTACTCGACTCATTCGTGTAGTTATACAAATACGCCATG
>JBKCAB010000151.1:0-1603 GCA_046307935.1 Bacteroidota bacterium
CTTGAAGATGAAGTGGAAGAACTCATCAGCGACAGAAAACAGACATTCCGAGTGAATATGGAGAAGGTCAATTTTCTTGCGCAGCGTAAATTTCAGCAACATCTTTTCGACGGATCACGTTACTCGAGAATAATGGATGAGAAGGATTATGATTCCTTTTCTGTTCAGGAAATGAAAGAATTCCATAGGAACTTTTATCTGAAAGGACTTGCAAAAGTAGTCGTTGTTGGCGCCTTTACACAAGACGAGATCGATGCCATCATAGATATCACAGGCGGATGGTCAAGAGAACAAATTTCGACCTACGATAAAGCTATTTTCAACGCAAAAGGGTCATTCCATTCTGAAAAAAAGGATGCTCTTCAAACTGCGATCCGCGTGGGAAGGATCCTCTTCACCAAGCAACACGATGATTACATTGAATTTCAAGTCCTAAACACCATACTGGGTGATTATTTCGGCAGCCGGCTGATGTCGAACATCCGCGAAGACAAAGGTTACACATACGGAATAGGATCTATGATCGCGGAGCTTCACGAGACCGGTTATTTTCTCATCGCTACTGAGGTAAAAAAGGAGGTTACAGCGGCCACCCTGACCGAAATTCATAAAGAGATCACTCTTTTGAAGAAAGAACTCATTCACGAAGAGGAACTTGAGCTGGTGAAGAACTACCTGCTGGGCCAACTTTTGAAAAGTGCTGACGGACCGTATTCCATGACTGATCTATACATGGGACTGGAACCTTATGGGATGACTATGGATTTTTACAACCGATCTATTCACAAGATCCAGGAAATCACCCCGGAAAGGATACGTGAACTAGCCCAAACATACCTGAACTGGGAGGATATGACTGTCGTGACGGCGGGATAGCCAACTTTTTCTGAACGAATTCGTCTATACTACGTATAGGTTTTTTGCGTTATACATGTTAATGTCCAGGTCATTGCTCATCCTCTTTTTACTGAGTACCTTATCATTTAAGGTTCAGGCTTCTCATGTGATGGGTGGTGAGATCACGTGGGAATGCCAGGGAGGATCCTATGTCTTTCAGCTGGTTTTTTACAGAGATTGCAATGGCGCAGAGGTCAATACCGTATCAGAGAATATAAAGGTTTGGTACCATCCAACCGTGACGGACATTCCCGTCTCTTTTGTGAGCCGCACAGATATTTCGCCCCTTTGCACGGCAGTTCCCGGAGGACCGGCTCAACTGGAATGTGGAATCGGAAATGGCGGCGGAAATGGGATTGGTGCCATTGAAAAAGTGGTTTATCGCAGTGATCCAATCACATTGGCCGGCACACCCGGATCCAACGGCTGGGTTTTTACTTATGAAAATTTTTCCAGGAGCAATGCGCTTACGAACATCTCAAATCCTTCCAACTACGGCATTACGATCACCGCAAAAATGTTTGCCTTTTCAGGATCAAATGGCACGTGCGTGGACAATTCACCGCGATTTCTGCAAGAGCCCTATTTTGTGAGTTGTGCAGGTACACCGTTCGTGTACAACATGAATGCAGTTGATATAGATCTGGATTCAGTAACTGTGGACTTCGGTATTCCTTACGATTTCCTGAATGGAGCAGCCTACAAC
>JBKCAB010000152.1:0-850 GCA_046307935.1 Bacteroidota bacterium
GGATTTACAACTGCAGGTTTTTAGCTTGCAGGCAGCATTGGCGGAGAAGCACCGTCTTCCGATCATCATCCATTGCGTCAGAGCGTGGGATGAACTCAGGACGATCAAAAGAACACTTCAACCGACCGTACCATGGATCTGGCATGGGTTTAACCGACCGAAACTGATCAACGCGGTGATAAATGAGGGATTTTTCCTAAGCCTAGGTGCTGATCTTATCCGGAGTGAAGCACTCAAACGAGTTGTCGAAGAAGTACCTATGAACCGGATCTTACTGGAGTCCGATGACAGTGCATACTCGATCGAGGAGATCTACCGATGTCTGGCAACCTTGAAACAACTACCTTTGTTGACAGTTGAAGACGACCTATTCAACAACATAAAACACATCTTTCCCAAATGGATAACTGGCTTGAACGCACTGAGCTACTGATCGGTCAAGAATCTGTTCAGACCTTGAGAGGTAAACATGTACTAGTGGTCGGACTTGGTGGAATTGGGTCTTTTGCCGCCGAGTTCATTGCAAGATCAGGGGTGGGCAGGATCACCCTGATCGATGGCGACGTATTCGATCCGACCAACAAGAACCGCCAGTTGACAGCGCTTGATTCAACAATCGGAAGGAATAAAGCGGTTGTGCTCGGCGAACGGATCAAAGACATCAATCCGGAGATTCAATTGAACGTGTTAGAAGAGTTCGTCCTACCTGAGCGAGTTTGGGAAATTCTGGATGAATACAAACCAGACCTCATTCTTGAATGCATCGATTCCGTTTCACCGAAGATCGAATGGATCGTAGCGGCCATCCGCCTGAAGATCAGAATCATCTCACATTTTGGCGCAGGCGGAA
>JBKCAB010000153.1:0-662 GCA_046307935.1 Bacteroidota bacterium
ATATATCATCATTCGATTTCAATAGTAATGGGTCAAAAATTTTAGCAGGAACATATGATGGGAAAATTTCACTTTGGAATATCGATCAAGAAAAGATAAGCCAAAAATGGACTACGGAAATTCCCGATTTTGTGGATGAAGAAGTCAACGAAATTCAATTTCTAAATAATGATAAATATGCTTTAATCGGAACTTCGTTAGGGAATATACTTTTGTTAAATCTTGATTCTCGAAATGTGGTCAAAACTTTGGGTTTTGACTATGCAAACCTTTCGAATTTCCTATTCAACAAAGATCAGTCTAAACTAATAACTTGCGCAGGGAATTCAGTTACACTCTGGGATTTTTCAGAAGATACTTTATTGTTGTTAAATGAGTTTCAATACGATAGTGATGTTTATGAGGCGTATTTTTCTTCCGATGAACAAGCTGTTTTTGCAGCCTCAGTAGATGGAAGTTTTAGGATGTGGAACGCAGCGTCTGGCGAAGAGATCATTCGGAATTATCTTTTTGAATCGGATCCCAACAAATGGGTTCACATCCACCCCTCCGGCCTCTTCGACGCTTCTCCTCAAGCTATGGAGCTCATGTACTGGACAAAAGGTCTCGAGGTGATCGAATTTGCTCAGCTGAAGGATCGCTACTGGGTTCCGGGATTGTGG
>JBKCAB010000154.1:0-700 GCA_046307935.1 Bacteroidota bacterium
TGGATTTCACGGCAGGAAGGATCTCATTTCTGGCGATAGAGTGGGGGACATTCCAAAAAGGATATACGATAATGGAGTGCAATTTGGATCGCAGCTCAGGAGTTGCATGTTCAGGTTTACCGCAAATGATGTTATGTACAGATCTTAAGCTATCCCTCGCAAAGAATCGCAGTTTGTATTCCGGCAAATTCACCTGAAGATATTTTTTGGGAAACCGACCATGTCTCCTCATTTTATCCATCGCCAGACAGGCTCTTAGTACTTTATTGTAGGTGCTTTCATTCAGTGCTGAAGCCGTATACTTTCCAACCTTTCCATCCGGTTTGAGACCATTGTGCTTTTGGAACAATTTAAGTGCAGCATCGATCCTGACCTGATCACGATCATTTTCACTGAGATAACCTTTACTGCGGAGTGCCGCGTTAGCACCAATGATCGTTTTATTGGAATCCACACTGAATGGCTTTATATCAAAGGTTTTTCTGTCAAGTGGATACGCAGAACAGAATTTATACAAATGCTCGGATAAAAAACGGTAATTGGTATCTGAAAAGCTGTGATCGATAAAGAAACGAACATACGGTATGTTCTCATCGTGTGCTATCAGAGAATCGAATAAGGGCAGATCTGCGAATCGTTGGGTCCGGTATTTTTTTGCACTATCGCTGATCATACCAGTTTTGAGATCCTGAATTAGCAG
>JBKCAB010000155.1:0-5098 GCA_046307935.1 Bacteroidota bacterium
AATCGACATTTTGAGATCGTCAATGCATGGGTGGGAGTTCCTGAAGGAGAGGAAGTTGCTTACAATGCTACCGGAGATACATTGAGCACTTTGCCTTACACAACAACGACTGCTTTGCAGAATGAAGAGATCACTTATTACAAGCAGCCTTATGAGCTTGTGAAGGATGTGGAGATCGCACGCTATATCACACCTTACGGCATTCAGTTCGATCTTGGTCCTAACGGATTCACATGGATCTACGACGTAACTGACTACCAACATTACCTGAAAGATACGGTCGATCTTGCCGCGCACAACACGCAAGAGCTGATCGATCTGAAATTCGCATTTATCGAAGGAATACCTCCGAGAGATGTGCACGGAAGAGAACCTGTTTGGGCTGATTTCGGCAGCTATAACTTTGCGAATCTAGCGAACGATGTTTCATTGCCTGCTGTACCGGTTATTTTGTCCGACAGCTCCGAAATGTTCAAGCTCAAGACACGCCTTTCCGGACATGGGCAGGTAGGCAATGGAGCATGTTGTGAGTGGGTTCCGAATGATCACCAGATCAAGCTGGACGGCGTACCACGATTCAACTGGAATATTTGGGAAGTAACGGATTGCGGAGACAACCCGAATATCGGACAGGGTGGTACGTGGCCCTATGCTCGCGAAGGTTGGTGTCCGGGTGATCAGGTGAAAGAGTATGAATTCGATCTCACGCCATTTGTGGTTCCTGGTGACACCGTTTCCATAGATTATTCCATCAATCAGGTTCCTGTAAATGATCCCGGTCAGGCCGGAGGTAACTACATCATGGCCTTTGATCTCATTTCATACTCAGCTCCCAATTTTCAGCACGATGCCGCAATACTGGACGTATTGAATCCAAACAATTACGAATACTACAGAAAATGGAATCCGACCTGCCAAAATCCGCGTGTGATATTGCAGAATACGGGAGCACAGCCACTAACGAAGTGTATCATTCGTTGTTGGATAACCTATGGTGATTGGTTGGAATTCGAATGGAACGGTAATCTGGAGTTCCTCGAGAAGGAGATCATTGAAATCCCGGTTACTGATGTTTCATGGTGGAATGACTATGATAATATGCAGACGTTTACTGCTCAGGTATATGCAGTTGAGGGCTCACCTGATTTGGATGAATATGCCAATAATAACCTCAAGAAAGTTAAATTCAAAGCTCCGGAAACGGTGAACGGACCTTTCTTTGTGTGGTTCTCGACCAACAATAGGGCTAACGAAAACCAGTGGAGATTGGAAGATGGGGATGGAAATGTATTGTTCTCTCGTACTAATTTGTCCAATACAACTCAATACAAGGATACTTTCAACCTTGAACCGGGATGTTACAGCATTGTGTTGGAGGATTCCGATCATGATGGTATTGCATTCTGGGCTTCACAGCAATTTGAGGGAGAGTCAAGTGGTCAATTCAGAGTTCGTCAGGTAGGCGGTTCCTATCTGGAGTTCTTCCCGGGAGATTTTGGGCGATATCATCGTTGGAACTTTACGGTTGGTTTCTCAGTGGGTATTGATGAAAATACGCTGGATCATGAAATAGCGATCATTCCCAATCCGAATAACGGAGAATGTACGATCGAATTGAGTGGATTCGTGAGTAACCAAGCAACCCTTCAGCTACTGGATCTCATGGGAAGAGAGGTCTACACTGAAAGGATGATTACCACATCGAACTTTGCGGAATCCCATGTGCAGCTCGGGCAAATACCGGCGGGTAATTATATTGTGAAGATCACTACCGGCGATAGAGTTTACACTTCAAAAATGGTCAAGCAATAAGTGAAGGTCTGTCCGTTCATTCGTCCGATTGTGATGGTCAAGTGTCGACGAATACTGAGAACAGGGTTTTCAATTTCATTTTTGTAATGTACGTTCCGTAGTTTAAAGATCTTCGAAAACAGTTTCCGATGTGTCCATGTGATGGATGAACTTTTTTGCATTCAACATCGAAATTTCAAATGGATTCAGCTGAACTTTCCAATTGCTACGCTGTTTAAATACTTAATTTTGCTGTAAAATTTCGATTTATGAGTTACGATATTGCGATCATAGGCGGTGGAATTGTTGGGGCTGCGACCTTTTACAAGCTCCAGATGAGGAATCCGGATAAGCGAATCGTGCTGATCGAAAAGATGGATAAACTAGCTGACCATCAGACGGGACATAACTCAGGGGTGATTCATTCAGGTTTGTATTATAAACCGGGATCTCTGAAAGCACGCAACTGCATTCAGGGACGTCATGAGCTAGTGGCCTTCGCGAAAGAATATGGGATCAAACACGATGTCTGTGGAAAAGTAGTGGTTGCAACTGATCCAAATGAGCTGCCACACATGGATAAAATTTTCCAGACCGGATTGGAAAACAAGATCGAAGGTATCGAAAAGATCAACGCAGATCAGGTCAAGCAGATCGAACCGTACGTAGAGAGTATCGGCGGGATCTGGGTGCCGGTAACAGGGATCATCGACTTTCGCGGCGCAACTGAAAAAATGGCGGAGCTGGCGCTTGCGATGCAGCAGGAGAGTAAGATGTTTCTTGGCCACGAAGTTGTGGGCATTGAAAGAGGTGAAGAATCATCAAAGATAATCACCAATAAAGGTTCGTTCGAAGCACGCTACCTCGTTTTTTGCGGTGGACTTCAGGCTGATCGTTTAGCGAAGAAGGACGGTGTTAGATTGAAAGAGAAAGTTGTCGGATTCCGTGGTGATTATTACGAGCTTACCGAACAGGCAAAACACAAAGTGAAGAATCTGATCTATCCGGTTCCAAATCCTGATTTCCCCTTCCTCGGTGTACACTTTACGCGCATGACCGACGGAGAGATCGAATGTGGACCAAACGCGGTCTTCACATTCAAACGCGAGGGATACGGGAAAACGGACTTTTCCATGCGCGATACGTGGGATGCACTGACCTACGGCGGAACGTGGCGACTCTTCTTTAACAACATGTCATTTGGCATCAACGAATACCGCAGAGCCTTTTCAAAGCGCCTTTTCCTGAAGACACTTCAGCGTATGATTCCTTCGCTCACAATGGAAGATATTCATCCGGGAAGATCGGGAGTTCGTGCGTTGCTGCTTGCTCAGGATGGGGACACCCGCGATGATTTTCGTATCGAATACCACGGAAGATCCATTCACGTGTTGAATGCACCTTCACCTGCTGCCACCGCTGCACTGGCAATTGGAGGATACATCGCCGATGAGGCAGAGAAACACTTTGGATTGAAGTAACCCGACAACAAATAAACTTGATTCGTTCCGGTTGAACGGACTATCTGTAGTAGTAAGTTGTGGTCCAATGCCCCCATTCAGAGTACCAGGTGATGGTCTTGTCACTGGTGTTCAAAATGAATTGATGCGGTTGATTGATGATGGAAAAAACAAAGCTCAATGAACCGTCTTCCAGCTCCTCCACATATTCGATTTCGAAATCGTCAACTTGCTTGGTTTTGAGGTTGGTCATTTTCAGCAAAGCTTCACTGTACATCGGATCGTTCAAATGGATGTTGATGCTGATCTTGAAGCTTTCTGTTTTGAAAGGTTGACATGCGTATTCGCCGGTGTAGTTGTAATAGAAATCCTGTTCCTCTTCACAGTATTGCGTTTTGTAAACGGTGTATTCGGTTATTCCTTTTTTGATAGGATGGCTGGATGAATATTGGGGAGTAACAGGTTCCTCGAATTCTCTTTCCACATACTCATCGTCCAATACTTCCTCCGTGTCATCTGAAACATTCGATGACGAACTCGTATTCTGAACGCAGCGCACAGACATTCCGATCAGCTTATTGGTGCCAAATTCACTGCTGGCCCAGTTTCCTGCATTGGATCCCAGCTCACGGGCATAGGCCCAGGTGCCGTCAATTCCAGTTGAGCTCCAGAAGTAGGCTCCCATTCCAATGTTCCTAAAGTTCCCTTGATGATCACGCACACCTCCCGGAACACCCGAAAAACCGGATGAATTATTGGCGCCGTCAGCCTGTGGCCAGCTGTTTGTTTTCATCATTTTAGGTTTAAAGTTCGCCCCCAGAAAGTTAGTGAGCTCCAGGAAATCTGCATTGGTAGGCAATCTCCATCCTGATGGACACACATTACAAGCGATACTCCAGTCATAGAGGTAACCGTATTTATCATAGTTGACGGGATCATTGTTGTAAATAAAATAGTTTCCCCGCTGCGGATTGTATTTAAGGTTTTCCGCCATCCAGGTCTGACCGCCAATTCGCACAGTTTTGTATGTTTTCCCGTCCCTTGGATCTGTGAAACTCTGAAATTGCTGAGCAATGACAAGACTGTTGGTTAGAAATGTAAATGATACAAACAGATTTGAAATTCGAAAAAAGCGCATAATTCAAGGAGTGTATTTATGCCGTAAAGTTAAACATCCGATTTAGAATTCTCAGCTAAATGGCAATAGTTTTAAATTATCCAATGCCTCTTAGTGACCTTAAAGAAATAGAACCAAGGATCTCCTGGTGAATCGGTGACTATGATCCACGATGATTCAGTACGCTCGACATGATTAAAATCATTCAAACCGCTGACAAAGGTCATGAAATAGGATCAGAGCCGCATGTAGCTTTGTGTCATTAAGATCATTAATCATTTAAAATTTAAAAAGATGGCAACACTTGCAAAGAGACAGAGCTTGCTTCCGAAATGGACAGGCGAGCTATTGGATCCGGATCGGTTTTTCGGACCGCGATTATTTGACTTCAATGGAGATGGCTTTGATCTCGCTGAGCGAATTCCTTCGGTCAATATTACCGAAAACGAAAAGGAATTCAACCTGGAAATGGCTGCACCCGGACTGGAACGAAAAGATTTCAAAGTAGAGGTCGATAAGGGAACCCTCAACATCAGTTCTGAAAAAGAAACAGAGAGCACAGATGAAAGAAAGAACTTCACGCGAAGAGAGTATTCGTACAGCAGCTTTCATCGGGCATTCGTCTTGCCTGAAAATTCAATGCCCGAAAAGATCGAGGCACAATACAAGAATGGAATATTGCACATCACACTACCAAAGAAAGAGGTGACTATTTCACACCCTGTTAGGG
>JBKCAB010000156.1:0-2629 GCA_046307935.1 Bacteroidota bacterium
TGGCAGCGCATGTCAAAAAACGACTGAAGAAACGAGGTGTGGACTTCAAAATGGTCAGAGCAGTTTTCTCTTCTGAATTGCAACGTAAGGAATCTTTAAAAATGACTACAGGACTCAATTTTAAGCGCTCATTTTACGGCACGGTAAGTTATATGCCGGCTCTGTTCGGGCTAATTGGTGCAGCAGATGCGATCAGGTATCTCGCGGAACTTCGCACTCAGCGTGACGCAAAGAATCCGCAATGAAACAGAAAAGAAGTATTCTGTTCTTCCTGTCAATATATTCCTAACTTTGAGAAGCTGTTATACAAATAATTCGAGACGAAAGATGCGTTGTCTGCTTCTCACTGCACTTGTCACGGGAATTCTCCTCATCGTTTCCTGCGATCCTCCTTCTAAGAAGGCTCTGCCCCTGACAGAAATACTTGCTGATTCCACGTACGACACCCACAGCTACTCCAATACCGATGAGATCAAAACCAAACATCTGCACCTCGAGCTTGACGTCAATTTTCAATCACAGACCATCTACGGCGTTGCCCGACACGAAATGATCAATACAGGGGTAGATACGGCCATCTTCGATATCAAAGGCCTTGAGATCCAGAAGATAACCCTGGGCAAAGGCAAAGAAAAGGAAACTGACTTTATGATCGGTCAGTGGGATAAAGACTCTATACTAGGGCAACCGTTGCTTGTGAAGACAGCGCCGGATACGAAGTACATCAATATCTACTATGAGACAACCGACAAAACTGAAGCACTTGACTGGTTATCCCCAGAACTCACGAGTGGCAAGAAGCATCCCTACCTCTACACGCAAGGACAAGCGATCTTGACCCGATCATGGATCCCTGTGCAAGATTCTCCCGGAAATCGCATTACCTATTCAGCTGACGTTAAAGTTCCGAAAGAGCTGCTGCCGGTAATGAGTGCATCCAATCCACGGCAAAAGAACGATCGTGGCGAGTACCATTTTGAGATGAAACAGCCGATCCCGTGCTACCTCATCGCTTTGGCCGTCGGGAACTTATCGTACAAAAAGCTGGGTCCGAATTGTGGCGTCTACAGTGAACCGGAAATGATCCGAGACTGCTCAAACGAATTCACCGACCTTCCGGAAATGATCAATACCGCTGAGGAACTTTACGGCAAATACCGCTGGGAGCAATATGATCTCATTGTTCTACCCTACTCCTTCCCTTTCGGCGGGATGGAAAATCCACGTCTCACCTTCGTCAATCCGACGATCATCGCCGGTGACCGCAGTCTTGTTTCGGTCGTTGCGCACGAGTTAGCACATTCATGGTCCGGAAATCTTGTAACAAATGCTACATGGAACGATTTCTGGCTGAACGAGGGGTTTACGGTCTATTTTGAGAACAGGATCATGGAGCAAATGTATGGTAAGGACATTGCCGACATGCTCATGCTCATTGAAACCCACGAACTTCAAAATGAAATGGAAGAGCTCCTGGAAAGCGAGAATCCTGCGGACACCAGACTAAAGCTCGAACTTGCCGGAAGGAATCCGGATGATGGGATGACTCAAGTCGCCTATATCAAAGGAGCGCTTTTCCTACGAGCTCTGGAAAGAACTGCAGGAAGAAAACGTTTTGATGACTTCCTGAGATCCTACTTCAATGAATTTGCCTTCAAAACGATCTCTACCGAAATTTTCATTGAATACCTTAACGAAAATCTGCTCAAGCCCGAGGACATTAAGTTCAATACCAGTGAATGGATCTATAAGGAAGGATTGCCCAAAAATGCCCCAAGGATCCGTTCCGCAAGGTTCAATAAAGTGCAACGCCTTGCAGATAAATTCAGCGCTGGCGATGATATCTTCAAGAAAAAAATCAAATACGAGAAGGTCAAAGGTCGGCGTAAAAAGAAAAAAATCGTTGAGCAGTTAACAAGAGATCAATACATTACCCAGGAATGGCAGAGTTTCATCCGTCGACTTCCACGTGACATAGGTTCAGACAGAATGAAATACCTTGATCGCAACCTGAATTTCAGGGATTGGGGAAATACGGAGATCATGACCGAATGGTACGTTCTTGGAATCGAGAACAACTATACAGCGCTGAAGCCCAGCATCGAGCGGTTCCTGATGAAGGTTGGACGCAGGAAATACCTCATGCCGATCTACAAAGCGCTCGCCAAAACCAGGGAAAATAAAGAGTGGGCAATAAAGGTCTACGAAAAGGCCCGAGCCAACTATCACTATGTTTCCCGAAGTACCGTCGAAGATATCCTTGGTATTAAATCGTGAATTCCATGAATAAGCGGCTTGCCTACTTGTGTAGCTCTGGATCATGGGGAGGATTGGAAATGAACCAGCTGCGCAATGCTGTTTGGATGAAGAACAGAGGACATGACGTGCTGATCATTTGCAGTGTAGGCGCCCCCCTTGCCGAGGCGGCCAATGCAGAAGGGATCCTTGTTGAGCAAATCGGTAAACATCGAAAATACTACGACTTCAGAGCCGGTAAAAAATTGGCCGAAATTCTCGACAGGCATTCAGTAACACACTTGATCATCCGTGACACCCGCGACATGAGTCTAAGCGTGATCGCCAAGCGGAAATCAAAGCACAGAATACACCTTTCCTATTTCATGGAAAT
>JBKCAB010000157.1:0-24458 GCA_046307935.1 Bacteroidota bacterium
AATCCAACAAATGGCAAGCTGACAGAATCATCCAAAACGTTGATGATCAAGTACTCGTGATCAATCCGCCGTACAAAACGATGACGGAATCGGAGATCGACCGGTCTTTTGATCTTCCTTACACGCGTCTTCCGCATCCGAAGTACAAGAAGAGAGGTACTATACCGGCGTATGAGATGATCCGATTTTCTGTAAACATGCACCGTGGGTGCTTCGGTGGCTGCAGCTTCTGCACCATCTCGGCACACCAGGGTAAGTTCATTGCATCGCGCAGTGAGAAATCGATCCTTCATGAATTGGAAGAAGTCGTTAACCATCCTGAGTTCAGGGGCTATATTTCCGATCTTGGCGGACCGTCGGCCAACATGTACAAGATGAAGGGAAAGGATGAGTCGATCTGCGCAAAATGTACTTCACCGAGCTGCATTCATCCCGTGATCTGCTCCAATTTAGACACCTCCCATAAACCCCTGACAGAGCTCTACCGAAAAGTAGATGAACATCCGAAAGTCAAAAAGGCATTTGTTGGTTCAGGGATCCGTTATGACCTTCTGGTGGATGATTTCAATAAGAACAATGACGATGGGAACCACGACGAATACATCGAGCAAGTGATCACACGGCATGTCAGCGGAAGGCTCAAGGTGGCACCGGAACATACTTCAGATGCTACCTTGCGCGTGATGCGCAAACCATCATTCAAGTATTTTCACAAGTTCAAAGAAAAATACGACAAGATATCGGCGAAGCATGGACTGCACCAACAGTTGATCCCATATTTTATCTCCTCTCATCCGGGCTGTGAAGAGGAGGACATGGCCAACCTCGCGGCAGAAACAAAAGATATGGGCTTCAAGCTGGAGCAAGTTCAAGATTTCACACCTACTCCGATGACCGTTGCCGAGGTAATCTATTACACTGGGGTGCATCCTTACACCTTGAAACCAATTAAGACGGTGAAATCCAAACAGGAAAAACTCGACCAAAACCGCTTTTTCTTCTGTTACAAGAAATAAAATCAGGACTGGATCCGACAAAAGCTGACCAACGCGAAGCGACCGGACCTGATCGAGAAGCTACTGGAGGAGGATAGTCAAAAACAGGACCGTTCCGTTCCAAAGTGGCTGGAAAACAGAAGAAAGAAGAGTTAAAACAGATTGGTAATTGATCTTCCATTTCGTAGGATAATTCAAAATCCCCTTATAAAATTGGCCGAGTCCTGAGATCCTTGTAAAAGGATGTGCTCAAATGAAAGAGTAACAACTCCAACCTACGGTAAAGCCATTGTTAAATTTAAAATTCAAACTATTTAGACCTTTGGATTCGAAATCCGCAAAAATGCTTTCCAGATAGCAGTTTATCGAGAAGGGGTTCTTTATCGAAACTTGTGAAAGAACAAAAAAAGGGAGCCCGAAAGCTCCCCACACAAAATTCGATTGATGAAGTTTTACGCTTCTTCCTCTTCTTCGTCATCAGCATCTGCTCCCTTAACAGCTCCACGCGCCATTTTCACAGATACCACTACGGCATTCGCCGGATCAAGGAACTTCACTCCCGGGATCTCGATATCCTTCACGCGAATTGCGTGTCCGATTCTCAATTTTGTAACATCGAGAATGATTGCGTCCGGAAGATCCTTTGCCAGTCCTACACATCGTAAATTACGGAATACCTGAAGCAACTTACCTCCGGCCATTACACCACGGGAAGAACCCGTAATTCTTACGGGAAGACCAACTGTGATCGGCTTCGCATCAGTGGTCTGAAGGAAGTCGACGTGCATGATGGTGTCCTTTGTAGGATGCTGCTGAAGCTCACGAATGATCGCAGTCGCTTTTTTCCCTTCAACATCGAGCTCTACGTGGTAAACCTCCGGAGAGTATACGATCTTGTCAAGTTCTACTCGCTTTACTGCGAAGTGAGTTTGCTCACCTGTACCGTAAAGCACACAAGGCACCAGACCCGCATTGCGCAGAGCCGCAGCATCCTTCTTCCCTACGTTCGATCTTGTCGAACCGCTCAATTGTGCTGTTTTCATTTATTTATGGATTTAAGATATTACAAAGTGTGAGCTGATCGATTGGTTGTTGATCAAACAACGGATCACATCCGCAAAAAGGTCAGCCACCGTGAGGACACGGATCTTGTCACTCTGCTGCTTGAGCGGAATGGTATCCGTTACGATCAGTTCGGTCAATTTCGATTTTTCAATACGCTCATAGGCCGGCCCGGAAAGAACTGCGTGCGTACAAATGGCGCGCACACTCTTTGCTCCCTTTTCCATGAAAAGATCAGCCGCTTTGGTGAGTGTTCCTGCTGTGTCGCACATATCATCGATCAAAATGACATCTTTACCTTCGACATCACCGATCACAGTCATCTCAGCAACTTCATTCGCCTTCTTGCGCTGCTTGTGGCAGATCGCAAGTCCGGTATTCAGTTTCTTCGCATAGGAATTTGCCCTCTTCGCGCCACCTGCATCCGGAGCCGCCATGATCAAATTAGCGTTATCCAGCTTTTCAAGCTCTGCAAGGAACAGCTTGGAAGCATACAAGTGATCTACCGGAACCTCAAAGAAACCCTGAATCTGGTCAGCATGAAGATCCATTGTGATCAGTCGATCTACGCCTGCCGCCATAAGCATGTTGGCAACTAATTTCGCTCCGATCGCCACTCTTGGCTTGTCCTTCCGGTCTTGACGGGCAAATCCAAAATAGGGAATGACCGCGATGATCTTTCTGGCAGAAGCTCTTTTCGCTGCATCCACCATGAGCAACAACTCGAAAAGATTATCACTGGGTGGCATGGTTGACTGCACAATGAATACATCCTGACCACGAACAGTCTCCTCGAAAGATGGCTGGAACTCTCCGTCACTGAACTCCAGAACATTCACATCTCCCAGTTTGATACCGTAAGCCTTAGCGATGTCCATCGCGAGGTCTTTTGAGGCACGTCCGGAAAATATTTTTACTCCAACTGACATCTGAATTCGAATAGAGGGCGCAAAGTTAAACAAAATCTGTTAAGAAGCGGTAAGAGTTGAAGAAATAGAGAACTAAAATCTTGGACAAAGAGCAAAAATTGGCTCCCCCTTTGGAGGGGGATCAAGGGGGAGGATCAGCCAATAGGAAATGAAAAGTTATCCATACTCAGGGTAGCAAATATGACGGTATTCCTTGATCTTTGTTTTTTGCTCAAATTACCAAAAAAACTATCTTCACTATATGTGCTACAGCAATTCTTCCACTTCGACGAATGTTCAGTTAGCTGAACGCTACAAGAAAAATGTTCCAACAAACCTCGATGCAGGACCCGTTTTCTATGCAAACGGATTCAGCTTTCCAAAGTGGAGGATTATCACCAAAACACCTGAGATCTTGGCTATGCGCTGGGGACTCATCCCACATTGGTTCGTCGGCGCAGACTGGAAAGAGATCGCATCGTTGACGCTCAACTCACGGATCGAAACTGCAGATGAAAAAGCAAGCTTCCGCGGATTGCTCGACCGTCAGCGTTGTATTGTCCCATCAACGGGTTTTTTCGAATGGAAACACGTCGGCAAGGAAAAGATCCCTTATTTCATTCACCCAGCAAAGGAAAGTGTGTTCTCAATGGCCGGACTTTATGACCAATGGACCGATCCACTCAGAGGAGAAGTTCTCCATACTTTTTCGATCCTGACTTGTGAAGCCAATCCGCTCATGCGTTCGATCCATAACACCAAATTCAGGATGCCGGTGCTGCTTGAGGCTGAACAAGAGCATGATTGGCTGAATGGCAACATGCCCCATACCGCACTTTTCACTCCTTCATCGGATTCTTTGATGAACGCACACGAGATCAGTAAACGTGTGATCAACTCGAAACATGCGAATTGTCAGGATGTAAGCAAGCCTTTCGACAATGGTGTCTATGAGCAAGGGAGCCTGTTCTGATCATTTACGCTTTAGGTCGCGATCGTTGACGATCACAAAACGCAGGCTCGCAAAATAGGTATTTGTTTCAAATTTAACAGCTGATCTCGTCAGAAAATGAAATCCGGTTTGAAGGTGGAACTGCCAAAGTTTGAAGCCAAGAACAGGAGCGAAACCAACTCTACTGAACGAAAAATCAGTTCGGAAGCAGAGGTTTCCGCCATAGGTCAAACCGATCCGATTGGTCTTGAACCAGTAACCCACATCATACCCGAGAACTCCATACCTGATATTGTAGTTGAACCCCATGTGTGCGGCATGCGTATGCGGATCCTTTAATTTAACCTGCGTCCATTGCCTTTCGGCGCCGAATTCAGGAACGAGATAGCGCCCCTGCTGCAAGGATATATATGGTCCCGTACGGACCATTTTCATCTTTTTACGCTGTTCGAAGAAAGACCGAAACCCATTGCTTTCTTGCGCAGAAATTGAAAATCCGAGGAGCAGAATCAGAACGCTAACGGGGAGCTTTCGCCACATACTTCTCATAGATCATTTTGATTTCATCCGAATCGTTCGCTTCTAAACCCAAACTGTCCGCGACCTCTTTAGTGCGCAGCACCTCCTCAACGGTGAGCCCTGAATTATCCGCTTCTTCCTTGAACGCATTTCGAATGAAAATGGTACTATTTGACAACCCGGGAACCGTCAGCGTGGCCACTCCTTTAACCGGCGCATACAATAGAGAGCCCTCCTTCTTGTCATTCGGAAAGAAATCACCCTTTTCATCGTAGGAATCCAACAAGACCAAAACAATACTCAAAAAATAGGTCATCTTCAGGACGGCGAAAAAAATTCCGAAAAATTTATCCAGCGGAGATAATTTGACCACATTGACCATTTTCTGAATGGTTATTCCCGCAAAATAGACCATGGCGCCGATACCCAGAAAGATCAATGTGAAACAGATCGTTGGCGCGTAGGGACTATCCCATGAAAAGACCTCTTTGAGCTTCGAAGCAATGAAATCTGAGAAATGAATGCCGGAATATAGGCCAACGAACAGTGCCAAAAGTGTAAACACTTCTATGATCAGACCATTCTTGAAACCTCGGTATCCTGCGTAGATTAGCGGAACCGTAATTACTACATCAATGAAGTTCATGGTCCGAAAATAGAACAAAAAAGGTCCGGCGAGTGACCGCCGAACCTCAAATTCTTAACGTTACCTTGTTAGCGCCTAATCGTTGCAATCGCTGCTCAGCTCAGTGGTGAATGACAATTCCACTTCAGACCAAAGTTTGGATTTACCATCGGTTCCCGTATGCAAATCCTTGCATGCGGTATTGAGCGTTTCGATGCCCTTACCGGCATTCCATTTGAGCACATCGATGACGGCATTGAACGAGAATTTACTACCATCCAAAGTGTAATCTCCCACAACATCCTGCTTCAAGTTATTCATGCTGATCTCGATCGTGGCCTTTCCATTGTTGCTCAGCGAGCGAACTTTCCCATTGATTACAGGTGTAGCGATCGTTCCGAAGAACAATTCAGCGATCTTGCCGTTTCTCTCCGGATTTTGAGTTTCTACAGATTCAGTAGCGATCTCAAACGAGAGCGATTCAATGAGTTTTTTGGGATCATCTGAAGTTTCCAATCCCTCAATGTCTATAGTATTGAATGTGCCTTTCACCGGAGTTTTTTCCGTGAACTTGAAGGCCGTCCATTCGAGGACGCTACTACCCGAACTGTAACTGTAAAAACACTGTTTTACTGTTGCTTTCTTTTTCGACTCAGCAGTACTTTCACCCTGGCAGCCAATCAACACAAGGGCACTAAGTGCGCATAATACAGAACCAATCTTGAATTTCATGTTTTAAAGTTTCAGCGAAGATACAACATTCCTGAGTTCGGAATGTTTCGCTGCTTATCATCATTTTCGCCGTATTTTTGTGCCAATGGATTACGAGATCGAGATACGCTTCCAAAAGCTGAAAAGTTTCCTGGAACAGAAATTCGGAGAAGGAATGGATGTTCAGGCAATGCTCTTCCTGATCGGAGTGAATGAGCTGGGAACCGGTCACCGGACCTTTTCAAAGAGCGAAAAGACAGATCTTTTCCACATTGCCATCTGCACATTACTTGAGCCTTATGGTTATTACGAATTTGAAGGGAGAGACACCGAAAACTGGCCACATTTCAAACTGAACAAAGAGCTACCTGCCCTCACTCATCAGGAACAGCAGTATTTACTGAAAGAAGCCATGCTGGAGTATTTCGTCCGAAACGAATACTATTCGGAAGAGCGAGATGCAGATTAAAATCTATCTTTGCAAGGAATTAAAGAAATCATGGACATACTGATCAAAGCATCACAACTTATTCTCTCTTTGTCGATACTCGTCGTTCTGCACGAATTGGGTCATTTCATTCCAGCAAGGTTATTCAAGACTAAAGTAGAGAAATTCTACCTTTTCTTTAACTGGCCTTTTGCCATTCTAAGAGCGAATAAGCGTCAAGGAAAATGGAAATTGTCCTGGTTCTCCAACGCAAAGAAAAAGGAGGATGAAAATACGGAACAGGAGGATGAAGCCACTGAGTGGGGTATCGGATTGCTGCCTTTGGGTGGTTATGTTAAGATCGCCGGAATGGTGGATGAATCGATGGATACCGAGCAGCTTTCGCAGCCACCCAAACCGTGGGAATTTCGTTCAAAGCCGGCCTGGCAACGACTGATCATAATGACCGGGGGTGTCACTGTAAACCTTCTTCTCGGTATTGTGATCTACATTTTCATAATGTTCACCTATGGCGAGGAACGTATCTACACGAAAGATCTTCAGGCGGGGCTTGCAATTCATCCTTACCTCGAAAAATATGGCCTCTATTCCGGAGACAATATACTCAAGGTAGAAGGCGAAGAAGTGGAGCATATCAATGATATCAACAACGGTATTTTGCTACGTGGAGCACGCAAGTTGACGGTTCAGCGTCCAGACGGAACAATTGAAACGGTCACTTTACCGGAGGAGATTGACTATGCACTTTTCCAAAATGGTGCTTTTCCTGCATTTGAACTTCGCGCAAGTGACAGAAACATAGCTGAGCTCCCTGACGAGGACACCCAACTGAAGCAGAACGGGTTTAAAAAAGGAGATGAAATTCTTGCCATCAACACCATCCAGGTGAACTATTACGATGACATCGATAAAGCAAAGTATTTGTGGAAAGGAAAAGAGGTTAACGTCACCGTGCTCAGAGGAGGAAAAGATACGCTTTCACTGAAGACCAAGCTGGGAGAGGACGGTCAGCTCGGTTATCTGAGAGATGTTCAGCTGGTGGATATCGAAAAGATCCAGCAGGTGTACTACAGTTTTGGTGAAAGTATCGGCAAAGGAATAGACCGCGGTTTTACTACCTTAAGCGACTATGTTGGTCAGCTCAAGTTTCTTTTTACGTCCAAGGGTGCAAGCTCAATCGGTGGATTTGGTACGATAGGAAATCTGTTTCCTCCTTTGTGGGATTGGCAAGTCTTCTGGTTGAATACAGCCTTTATTTCCATCATCCTGGCATTTATGAACATCCTGCCGATCCCGGCTCTGGACGGCGGACATGTTGTTTTCCTGCTTTACGAGATGATCACTGGAAAAGAGGCACCACAGAAAGTACTCGAATATGCGCAGTATATTGGTTTTATTCTGCTCATGGGGCTGATCCTCTATGCCAACGGTAATGACATATACCGTTGGTTGTTTGGATAACCACTTATACTTCATTTCAACAACGTTATCACAGAATTATACCGATTCGGTAAATCAATTTTGAAAACCGCTGTTTTATCGTAAATTGGTCAAAAAAGAATCTACATGAAAAAATTGATCATTTCAGGATGTCTGACGCTGATTTCGGTGCTTGGACTCAATGCTCAAATGAGCGAAGGACACATTTCCTACACAATCGACGCAACTACGGACAATCCGGAAATGCAGATGGCGATCGGTATGATGCAGGGTTCAACGATGGAGGTCTATTTTAAAGACAAGCAAACCCGGTCAGAAATGAAAATGGGCTCGATGATGACGGTAACGACTATCACCAATGAATCGAACAAGGAATTTTTGATGTTGATGAGCGGAATGATGGGAAATACAGCCGTTAGAAGCTCCATTGATGAAGTGGAAAAAGAATCAGGAGACCGTCCGGAACTTGAGGTGACCATGACCGATGAGACCAAAGAAATTTCAGGTTATCTATGTAAAAAAGCGATCGTAACCGTGGAAGGAATGGAATCTGTTTTCTGGTGTACCGATCAGATCGCTGTGGCAAAAGGTGGTCAGTCTTATTTCAATGACCAGATACCGGGCTATCCTATGCAATTCGAGATCAATAATCAGGGATTGAAAATGACGTTAACCGTGGTAAATGTCGAAGAGAAACTGGACAAGAAGAAAGCAGCTGAACTTTTCAAAATGGAGATTCCATCCGGTTACAAGGAAATGACCATGGAAGAACTTGGTCAGATGGGTATGTGATCACATCGAACCCTGTAAAATATTGAGGAGCCTTGCGGGCTCCTTTTTTATTTCACTTTTACGAGATTCTTTGACTTTATTCCAGATGCCTTGTACACATGTACCACATAACGACCTGAACCGATATCTTTCAGATCGATCGGAATATGATGTTCTCCCTGATCCAAAGTTTTATCACAGACAGTGAGAACCGTTCTTCCGTTCTTATCAACGATGTCGATCTTTACCCTTTCATTGAGCGACTCCACCTTCAGTGTTGTATTACTGACGGCTGGATTCGGATACAACAAGATCGAATCGTCCTCATCCTCGAGTTCCGACACATTCAGATTACAGGCTCCCAGAACGTCAATGTAATTGACCGTATGTTCGAATAAAGGCTGGATATCGACCGGATCTACCTCAAACCAGTCTTTCAGAATTGAAGCATACACATCCCTGAAATCGATCTGCATCGGAACCCCGGCCTGATTGACGATCGAAGAACCGATCGTAGGGTTAGGCCCGATGATGTTTCCGCTGATACAGGACCCGAACAAGAACATAGGAGCAGCATCTCCGTGATCTGTTCCAAAACTCGCATTGGAAGCGATCTGGCGACCGAATTCAGAGAATGTCATTCCTGCCACACGGTTGTTCAGTCCGAGTAGATTGAGATCGTCCTGGAAAGCTGCAACAGCATCGGAAAGCGTTTTTAAAAGTGAAGCATGCACGCCCAATGTGGTATCCGTTCCCAGTGCCTGACTGTCGTGCGTATCAAAACCACCAATATTCAGGATATACACTTTTGTTTTCAAACCTCCAGAGATCATTTGAGCCACGTAACGCAACTGAACGGCTATTGGATTCTGATCGTCATACAACGTCGATAAGGTGTTTCCCGCATCTGCTGCAGCGTTTATAGCATCACCGTATGCATTCGTTTGTGCGATCAAAGTGGTCAGGTAGGCCATGTGCGAACCGTAGTAGGTACCGTCATCTATTGCTGTTCCACCGATGAGATTAACAGGATCAGTAGGATCCACCACGGCATGGGAGAAATTAGCCAACAAGCCCTGGCAGGTAGTCGATGTCTCATAACCCATGCTTATAGCAAAAGGATCCGGATACGTGGCATTCGGATAGTCCATCGGATAGTTCGGATAGACATTGTCGAAATGACGCCCTAACCAACCTTTGTGCTCGTTCACATCCATAGATCCTGAAGTCCAGATATCCATCGATCGGAAATGTGATCGATTCTGCTGGGGATAACCGACATTCTGAATGATCGAAAGCTGTCCCTCATTAAACATGTTTTGCATTCCACCCATCACCGGATGTAAACCAACTTCCATAGTCAGGGGAAGAATACTGGTTTCCGGCAGAATAAGGTTCGAACGTTGAATCACAAGATTATCGTATTGATCAATGGGAATGACCGTGTTCAATCCGTCATTACCTCCATTCAGTCGGATCATGACCAAAACCCGATCTTCCGCTGATTTAGAATGGGGGAAAAGTTTCTTGGCGATCGCCTGAAAACGGATGTCTTTAAGGAAGAACGGTGCTGCGACAGAGGCAAGCGAAACATTCTTTACAAAATTCCTTCTTTTCATGATTGCTGATTAGGGTGTCAGATAGTATGGAACTGTGGCATTTTGAATACTGTATTCAGCACCAAATTCACGCGCAGTGCTATTGGACCCGAAAGCGAAGTATTCCCTGGATTGTTTGCGTACATATTGTAGTTGCTCTGCCAAACCGTATCTCCCTGTGTATCGGTGAGGATATTCTTAAGGATCAGTTTCTGTGCAGCGCTGATCGGTTTGGGACAAAGGACGTCACAAATATCATCGATCACCTGATTGGCATTTGCTGGATTACTGAGATTATTCAGGAACCCGAGTGCATTCACTTTCAAATTGTCAGTGCCTGATGGAATTCCCGTAAAAACGGTTATTCCGGTGGCCACATCGAACCTTGATTTAATGGTGGTTGCATTCACCCAAAGCTGGTAATATGCCGGTGCCTGGTAATATGCCGGCCATCCTGCCACACTCGGTGGTTCCGCGTATGCCTGACCCAAAATTTGGGTGATCGCGTAAAGAACGAGATACATGTTCGAATCCTGAGCCAGAGAACCCAGATCAACCGTCGTTTCAGTAGCATTCAACATTCCGATGAGCATGTCCAATGGAGAACGAAGCAAGGAACCTCTTAAAGCCTCATCGTAAAAATGCTGACTACAGAACAACTGCTCAAGAACAGGAGCAACTTCATAATTGTTATCGATCATGGTTTGCGCCATCACCGGGATGACCTCAGTGGCTACTGTCGCTGTAATATCATAATTCACAAAGAACTTATACAGCTCTTTACTCAGAAAAGTAGCTACCTCAGGTCGTCCGAAAATAATATCAATGTAGTCCGCATATTCCGTTGCTCCACCATTGGAAACAATCTGGTTATTGAAATGATAAGACAATTGTTTATCCCCCGTATCGTGCAAAACGATTCCCGGAGCCAACGGATCAAACACAGCATAAGGTGTCGTAACCGTACTACTCCGCATTCCCTGTACGATATACCCTGTTAGGATCCTCGCTCCTGCCGCAACGTCCTGTTCGGTATAAGTCGAATAATCCCCTTCTCCGATCTGTTCGCCCTTACCGATCGTGAAAAGTTCAAGAAGCTCACGGGCATAGTTTTCATTTGGACTGTACACCGTATTCGTTCCTCCGTTCAGAAACTGAAGCATACACGGATCGACAGTCATATCTTTGATCAGTTGTTTGATGTTGCCCAGTGCATGCTGACGAATGAGCATCAGGTAATTATAGGTCGCCCTTGAATCTGAAGAAGCAGTAACTCCGAAATGATTGTGCCAGAACAAACACATTTTTTCAGCGATCGAAAGAGGTTCCGTATTCATTCGCTTCATGATCCATGCCCCCAGAGACTTTAAGCGTGCTGCTTCTACGGCCCCAGCTTGTGTTTCATTGGCAGGATAGAGTGATGTGACCCAAGTAGCCCCCTGAGGTGCAATTGTTTCTGAAGGGTCAAAAGTCAAAGGTTGATCGATGGCTGGGATCTGGAGCAATGTTGCGACAGTAGAAACCATTCCTGCACTGACTGCATCCAGTATTTGCTGGTTTGTCGGTCCGAACATCGTTCGTCTGAGCAGGTGAGCTGCTTCCGCTTTCGTCCAGGGACCTGGAAAAGGATCCATACTCATTGATGCGGGATTTGCGATTTCATTCTCAGGTTTCATGCGAAGCTTTTTGTGATTGCAATTTAAAACTTTTTACAGGGGATATGACTTGAACTAATTACTTTTTCACCGATTTGTCAGGAAATCAATGTTTCGCATAAGCCCTTTAAATCCCGTACGGTTCACAGCTGAGTTCCTGAATAACTCTGCATATACCTCTTCGGTTAACTCGATCCAGTCGGAGCGTTTCATGTTCAGCAGGTCGGGATGAGGATCGAACCGTTCCTCCTGATGTCGCTTAGAAAAGCGGTTCCAGGGACACACATCTTGGCAGATATCACAACCAAAGGCCCAATTGTCCAACTTACCCCTGAACTCATTAGGCAGAAGGGCATCTTTAAGCTCGATAGTGAGGTAGGAAATGCATTTCGAACCGTCAACTACATAGGGTTCAACGATCGCTTCGGTAGGGCAGGCATCGATGCAACGTGTACATCGGCCACAATAATCTCTGATCGGACCATCCGCCTCGAGATCGAGATCGAGAATAATTTCCGCAATAAAAAAGAAAGACCCGTTTCTCGGATGGATTAGATTCGTATTCTTGCCTATCCACCCAGCGCCGCTTCTTCTGGCCCATGCTTTATCCATTACCGGTGCGGAATCTACAAATACCCTACCCGAGACCTGACCAATTTCCTCCGTGATAAACTCAAAAATGGCATACAACTTATCCTTTATTACCTTGTGATAGTCTTCACCATAGGCGTACTTGGATATTTTTATAGCGTCCGGATCTTCTGGCACATCCTCAGTGTAATAATTGTATAGGACGGTGACAACACTTTTCGCATCATCAACAAGTTTTCGGGGATCAAGTCGTTTATCGAAATGATTCTCCATATAGGACATTTTACCCTGAAAACCTGATCCGAGCCATTTCTCTAGTCTTGGAGCTTCCTCTTCAAGAAAAGCAGCGTGAGAGATGCCACAGAAAAGAAATCCCAGATCGAATGCTTTGTCTTTGATCTGGCGGGAATATTCGGAACGCTTATCCATCATTTCAGAAAAGTCCTCCCTGGATCCAGCCGAGGTCCTTTCCCAGATGACGAAAAGCTTTTTCAGTTGCCCGCCTTCCTCTGTTGGTCCTCATTAAAAATCCTTCCTGGATCAGAAAGGGCTCATATACCTCTTCCAGTGTGCCCGCGTTCTCTCCAATTGCTGTGGCGATGGTTGTGATACCCACCGGCCCGCCATTGAACTTATCGATCAATACGCGCAAGATCCGTAGATCCATTTCGTCAAGTCCACTTTCATCGACGTTCAATGATTTCAACGCATATTCTGTGATATCAGCATCGATGATCCCTTTTCCTTTGATCTGAGCGAAATCACGGACCCTTCTCAATAGTGCGTTCGCAATCCTTGGGGTACCCCTGCTTCTGGAAGCTATCTTGTATGCCGCCTCTTCATCTATGGGAATATTCAACAAACCAGCCGAACGCTCTACGATCATGGTTAGGACTTCCGCATTGTAATATTCCAACCTCGAATTGATCCCAAAACGAGCACGCAAGGGGGATGTGAGCAAGCCTGATCGTGTAGTGGCGCCAATCAAGGTAAACGGATTCAAACTAATTTGAATGCTTCGTGCATTGGCCCCGGTATCCAGCAAAATATCGATCGAGTAATCTTCCATGGCCGAATAGAGATATTCCTCAACCACCGGACTCAGCCTGTGGATCTCATCGATGAAAAGGACATCACCTATCCCGAGGTTGGTGAGAAGACCGGCAAGATCACCCGGTTTATCGAGTACCGGACCACTGGTTACTTTGAAACCAACACCCAACTCGTTCGCAATAATATTTGCCAACGTGGTCTTACCCAATCCGGGAGGGCCATGCAGCAGAACATGGTCCAGCGGTTCACCTCTCAGTTTTGCTGCCTTTATGAAGATCTCAAGATTATCGACTACAGCGGGTTGACCAACAAAATCATTGAGTACGCGAGGCCTGAGTACCTTGTCATATTCCTGATCGGCGCTATTGCCTACCTCGCTCCTGTAATCAAATGACTCCTCCACTGCTGCTGTTTGTACAAAAATACGAAAGCCTCCTGTCAAGAGACGAGAGGCTTTCAATTATTTTATTACCGGAATATCAATGTCCATCTTTTTCACCTTCAGCCAACGGAACCGTCTGCGGAATAAAATCCACATCATAACCAGGCTTGGAATAATCATAAGGCCATCTGTAAACCGTTGGTAACGCCCCCGGCCAGTTTCCGTGAATGTGCTCCACAGGGGTAGTCCATTCGAGAGTATTGGAATTCCATGGATTCTGAACAGCCTTAGGTCCTCTGTAGATACTGTAGAAGAAGTTGAACAAGAAAAGAATCTGTCCAAGGGCCGCAATTATCGCAAACAATGTAATCACTTGATTCAAGTCCATCATCATGTTGAGTGAGTTGGTATCGAATTCACCGTATACAGAATAATCATAGTAGCGACGAGGCGCTCCAGCGATCCCTACAAAGTGCATCGGGAAAAACACACCATATGCACCAACGATCGTAATCCAGAAGTGAGCGTAACCCAATCGGTTATTCATCATGCGACCATACATCTTTGGGAACCAGTGATAAACTCCTCCAAACATTCCGAATACCGCCGACATACCCATTACGATGTGGAAGTGGGCTACAACGAAATACGTGTCGTGAATGGCAATATCCAAAGCTGAGTCAGCGAGGATGATACCTGTAACACCACCAGTAATGAACGTCGAAACAAGCCCCATTGCAAAGAGCATTGCAGGCGTGAAAACAATCGAGCCTCTCCAAAGCGTTGTGAGGTAGTTGAACACTTTCACAGCAGAAGGTATTGCGATCAAAAGCGTCGTGAATACGAACACCGAACCGAGGAAAGGATTCATACCTGTGATGAACATGTGGTGACCCCAAACTATGAAAGAAAGGAATCCGATCGCTAAGATAGATCCGATCATGGCTCGATATCCAAATATAGGTTTACGTGCATTTGTCGAGATAATCTCAGAGGAAAGTCCTAATGCTGGTAGCAATACGATGTATACTTCAGGGTGCCCAAGGAACCAGAACAAGTGCTGGAACAAAAGTGGAGATCCACCATGGTTTGTGAGCATCTCCCCACCAACGATGATATCAGAAAGGTAAAAACTAGTTCCTGCAAGACGGTCCATGATCAAAAGTAAAGCAGCTGAAAGAAGCACCGGGAAAGATAGAACTCCAAGTATTGCTGTTACAAAGAAGGCCCACACAGTGAGTGGCATCCTTGTCATGGTCATTCCGGCCGTTCTTAGGTTGAGTACCGTAACAATGTAGTTGAGTGATCCGATTAACGATCCAGCGATGAATATAGCCATTGAAAACAACCAAAGCGTCATTCCCAATCCTGAACCGGAAACTGCCTGTGGCAGGGCTGAAAGCGGAGGGTAAATGGTCCATCCTGCCATTGCAGGCCCTGTTTCTACAAACAGAGAAACGAACATGAGTAAAGAGGAGATAAAGAAGAACCAATAGGACAGCATGTTCAAAAACCCGGATGCCATATCCCTCGCTCCTAGCTGAAGCGGGATAAGAATATTCGAGAATGTTCCTGAAAGTCCACCGGTCAAAAGGAAGAATACCATGATCGTACCGTGAATGGTGACAAGACCCAGATACATATCTTCCTTGAGAACACCACCGGGTGCCCATTCTTCACCAAGGAAAAAAGAAAGGAAATCTGAGCTTTCTCCCGGCCATGCCAACTGAATCCTAAAAAGGATCGACAAAAGCATCGCCACAATACCCATAAAGACCGCAGTTATCAAGAACTGCTTTCCGATCATCTTATGGTCCTGGCTGAAGATATACTTGGAAACGAAACTTTCCTCATGATGTCCATGATCATGGTGTCCATGTGCGTCGTGGTGTCCGTGTGCTTCGTGCGCTACTGCCCCCATTTTTGTTTTATTTAAATTTTACAATTCAAAAGATTATTTTTTCACTATTGCCATTGTATCAGGCTTTACCGCAAGAGAATCAGCAGGTGCAGCCATTGCAGGTGCAGCAGCCGGAGCGGCAGCAGTTGCAAAATAGGCATCCCTGAAGGTCTGCTTCTTTTTCGCGGTCATCCATACTTTGTATTCTTGTTCTGATAAAACCACTACGATCATTTTCATTTTATAGTGCGCCCCACCGCAGATCTTATTACACATCAAAATGTAATTGAACTTACTGTCGTTCATTTTCTTTCGGTAATCAGCGGTAGTTATATCCGGTGTGAACTTTAATCTGGTGGTCATTCCAGGTACGGTGTTCATCTGTGCTCTGAAATGCGGGAAGAATGCAGAGTGGATCACGTCTTTAGCACGGAAGTTGAACTCATATTCCTTGTTGACACACAAATAAAGCGTATCCTTTTGAATGATGTCATCCCAAGCCTGAGCGTCAATCTTCTTATCGTGACGCGATTTCATTTGGTGAAGTAATCTGATCAATCGGGTTTTTCTGGAAAGATCATCTTCCATTTTCTGACGGTCTTCAGGAATGAGCATGATCTTCCTGTCGTTCAATTTTGCTTCGAGTGTTTTGATTCCCGTTGGACCCCCTTCCATTGCTGCGATAGCACTATCGATCGTTTCTGTCGTCATGAGCGCCAATTCATTGTTGTCAAGCGTCAACTTGTAGTCAAAACGCCCGAGCTTATTGTCATCTCCTGAATAACGTGCAGTCCAATCGAATTGTTTTGAGAATAGCTCAACACGTATCGCTTCTTTTTTTGCTGCACCGGTCTGATCATTCCAACTTTTCAGACCTAGGATGATGATCACGGCCAATACACAAGCAGGAACGATCGTCCAGATCAACTCCAGTTTGTTATTGTGCGGATAATAAAACGCTTTTACCCCTGGTTTCTTAACATACTTATAGGCGAACCAAAAGAGCAGTGTATTCGTCAAAAAGAAGACAGCCGTAATTATAACCAAATTCAGGTTAAGAAGCCAGTCCGTTTCACGTCCACTGATCGAAGCTGCTTCTCCTCTTCCGGTCCAGCCGTATTCCATCAACAAGTAAATGAAACCGACATAAGACAGGATCATGAAAAGCAACATCAAACGTGCGTTGAGATTGTTATCCCTGCTACTCACTTCGTGTTCACCACGATTTCTCAGCTTAGAAGAAAGCTCATAGACACGCACAAGCTGCGCCAGAGCGATCACTCCGAGGATTACAACAACCAAAAAGATCAATTTACTTGCCATCTCTTTTTATTTTCCGGTGATAATTTAGTTAACGATCAAATTTCGTGATGCACACTTTCGTCAAGGAAAGGATGGTTCACAGGTGACAATGGTGCCTTGGACAAATTCATCAGAATGATTCGCAGGAAGGCACCTAAGACCAACAGGGCCATACCGATCTCAAGGAAACCGATCTTGGCGTTTGCTCCTAATGAACCAGCTGATACCATGATGTACACATCCAACCAGTGGCCTGCGAAGATCACAACTCCCACAAATGTGAGAATACCCGCATTCCTTTTCGCATCTCTTGACATCAGGATGAGCATTGGGAAAGCAAAGTTGATCACGAACATAGTAAAGTACAGGACTTTAAAGTTCTCGATGCGCATCATGTAGTAAGTTACCTCTTCGCCGATATTCGAGTACCAGATCAGCATGAACTGAGAGAACCACAAATAAGACCAAAGGAATGATATCGCAAAGGTCCACTTGCCCATGTCATGGATGTGGCTGTCATTGACTTTTGGCAAATAGCCCAAGGTCTTTAGGTAGAGTGTCAATAGTACCATGACCACCATTGCTGAAACCCACATTCCTGCAAAAGTATACCAGCCAAAGAGTGTTGAGAACCAGTGTACATCTATGGACATTAACCAGTCCCATGCGGAAGTCGAACTGAATACCGCAAAGAAAACCAAGAAAGTTGCTCCTTTTCGGTAGTTCTTGAAGTGCAGCTCTGTACCACCAACCTTATCTTCCTCCAGGGATCGCATTCTGAAACCTCGCCAGAAGATCAGATATACTGCAAAATAAACTATTGTACGGATCCAAAAGAATACCGGGTTAAGATAGGGCGACTTCTTTTGAATGATCTCGTCATGAGCAACTGTTTCAGGATCCATCCAGGTGTAAATGTGCGCTCCGTCCATGAACGTTATGGTGAGTAACACCACTCCTAACAATCCGATTCCATAGGGTAAAAACCCAGCGATTGATTCGATGATCCTTTTCACTGAGGCATACCAACCAGTTTCCGTCGCATATTGCAATGCCAGAAAGAACAATGCACCAAGACCGACTGCAAAAAAGAAAAACCCATTGATCAATCCGTTTGTCAGCAAACGCGTTTTGAAATGGTGATCTCCCATTCCTGTTACTACTCCAACAACGGTCAACAACAAGCCGACTGCGATCAGTGCGAGTGTCAAGGTTTTGGCTTTGTTTGAAATTGTGAATTCCATCTTTCGTAGTTATTCAGATTATTATTTTTTAACGGTAGTTGAGTCTGCAGGTGCGGCAGGCGAAGCTGTTGCAACCGGCGCACCATTCGTATCGAACGTTCCGTAAGACGCGTTCTGGAACTTCCTGACGTAGTGGACGAGTGTCCAGATCTCTTTCTTATTCAACTGAGAGGAATGGGAGCCCATTGCGCCCTTTCCGTAATAGATCGAATAGAACATTTGACCATCGGAAATGCCGGCTCTTTCAGCATAAGCAGGTACACCCGCATAAGCACCGCTCACAACCATTGGCCCGTTTCCATCACCTTTCTCACCGTGACAATGTTGACACATGTAAGTATAAAGTTCTTTACCTTGCTTAAGGATGGCTTCAGCATTCTCTGCAGTGAGCTTCAACGGGTTCACATCGCCAATTGCCAATGCGTACTCATCGGCAGCCGTCAATTCTGTTCCGTAAAGACCATGCGTTTCACGGAACGCTACATTGGCTTTCCTGAAATACGGCAACATCAATGACACCGTAGCCGAGTCAGTCCCGTAGTAAGGTATCGCACCGGATGGAGGTGTCAATGCAGAAAGTTTCATTTTCGCCTCCATGTTCTCTCTTCCTCGGATCTCACCATAATCGACATACGGTTCGATGGCCGGGGATCGATACATGTCAGGCATGTATTCCAATCCAGGACTATCTGCATCAGCGGTGCACGAGCCAAGAAGCAGCGTTGTGAGCGCTACTGCTGCCAAACTTGCTATTGCCTTGAATTTAATTTTCATCTGTCTATCAGTTTATTTTGTCAGACGGTGTACCTAAGTACCTTTTGGCAAATTATTTAATCTGTTTTTGATCCAGTTCAATTACTCCGGTCTCCTTGAGAATTCCTTCCAGCTGTTCAGCAGAAAAACCATGGTTCTCAGAAAGCCTGATCTCCATAACGAACTTGTCATCTGTAGTTCTGGGATCCGGATTTTGAGCAGGCATTCCCGGAAGCGTCTTGTTCCTGAGAAGATAAGTGATCGCCATACCATGGGCCGCACACAACACCGTGAACTCGAACGAGATCGGGATGAACGCAAGGATGTTCTCAAGGTAAGAGAAATTTGGCTTACCTCCTATGTTCATCGGCCAGTCAACTACCATGAAATAGCGCATACCGATCGTGGCTAATGTAAGACCTGTGATCCCGTAGATAAAAGCCATTATACCCAGTCGTGTATTTTTGACACCGATGATAGGGTCGATACCATGAATAGGGAAAGGTGAGAAAACCTCATTGATCTTTACCCCTTTCGACACCAACTTCTTTGCGCCATCCTTCAGCACTTCATCGTCGTCGTACATTGCATAAATTACTGTCTCTGCCATGTCCTGATTTATTAATGGGTTTTAATGACTTTCGTTATGATGTCCATGATCCGGTGCATTCTTGTAAGACTCACCAGAAGATTTCAGGATGGTCTTGATTTCGTTCAGTGCAAGTACAGGGAAATACCTTGCGAAAAGAAGGAAGAATGTGAAGAACAAACCGATGGTTCCAATGTACACCCCAAGGTCGATATGGCTCGGGTAATGCATGCTCCACGAAGATGGGAGGTAGTCTCTGTGCAAAGACGTTACTATGATCACATATCGCTCAAACCACATTCCGATGTTCACCACGATGGAAATGATAAAGGTGAAAAGCAAACTTCTTCTCAATGATCGGATCCACATCAGCTGTGGAGAGATCACATTACATGTCATCATTGACCAATATGCCCACCAGTATGGACCGGTAGCTCGGTTCACGAATGCATATCCTTCATACTCAACACCGGAATACCATGAAATGAAGAGCTCGGTGATGTAGGCTGTTCCAACAATCGAACCCGTTACCATGATGACGATGTTCATATACTCCACGTGTTTCGTGTGAATATATGCCTCAAGGTTCATGGCTTTACGCATGATCAAGAGCAGAGTTTGTACCATGGCAAATCCAGAGAATACGGCTCCTGCAACAAAGTAAGGGGGGAAGATTGTCGTATGCCATCCTGGAATGACCGAAGTAGCAAAGTCGAAGGATACAATCGAGTGAACAGAGAATACCAGCGGCGTTGCCAGTCCTGCCAAAACGAGTGAAACCAATTCGAAACGATTCCAATGCTTAGCTCTACCCGACCAACCAAAAGAAAGAATAGAATACATTTTCTTGGCAACCGGTTTCTTGGCACGGTCACGAATGGTGGCAAAATCAGGTATAAGTCCAATATACCAGAACACCAAAGATACAGAGAGGTAGGTAGAGATTGCAAAAACGTCCCAAAGCAAGGGAGAATTGAAATTCACCCAAAGCGACCCAAATTGGTTTGGAAGCGGAAGAGTCCAATATCCCACCCACAAACGTCCCATGTGGATCAACGGGAACAATCCGGCCATGAATACGGCGAAGATAGTCATTGCTTCTGCTGAACGGTTGATCGCCATTCTCCACTTCTGTCGGAAAAGGAGAAGTACGGCTGAGATCAGTGTCCCGGCGTGACCAATACCAACCCACCATACGAAATTGGTGATATCCCATGCCCAACCGATTGTTTTGTTCAGTCCCCAAACACCGACACCGGTACCAAGGAGATACATGATACATCCCACACCGTACAATCCGATGATCAGCGCAATACCAAAAAGGACATACCACATTCTGGGTGCTTTGTCCTCGATCGGCTTGCACACATCTTCGGTCACATCATGATAGGTCTTATGACCTAATATGAGGGGTTCTCTAATTGCTGCTTCCTTATGCATTAGAACTTGATTTTATCAATTAGTGATGACTTTTCTTTTCTTCTCCGTGTCCACCGTGATGGCCTTCTGCTACAACCTGAAGCTTCTCAAGAGCGGCATTGTGCTCGTTACGTACTTTCACTTTGTACCATACGTTCGGTTTGACACCAACTTCTTCCAGTGCCTGGTATGATCGGCTGTCATCAGCACTCTTACGTACCATGGACTTGATATCGTTCCAGTCGCCCACGATGATCGCATTTGTAGGACAAGCATCACCACAAGCTGTAGCGTAGTCTCCATCCACTACCGGACGACCTTCTTTCTTCGCAGTGAGCTTACCTGCCTGGATTCGCTGAACACAGAATGAACATTTCTCCATTACACCGCGGGTACGAACTGTAACATCCGGATTAAGTACCATGCGACCTAGATCATCCTGTGCAGGGTTGATTTCCGTGAATTTCTTGTATGACGGATAGTTGAACCAGTTGAATCGACGCACCTTGTAAGGACAGTTGTTCGCGCAATAACGCGTTCCGATACATCTGTTGTAAGTCATTTGGTTGAGGCCCTCGTTGCTGTGCGTTGTTGCTGCAACCGGACAAACTGTTTCACACGGAGCATGATTACAATGATGACACATCATCGGCATGTGCACCACACGTGGATTTTCTGCAGCAACCTCAGCTGCGGCATAGGAGAATTCTTCTGTGCGCGTACCTACCGTTACTTCAACATCGGATGCAAAATATCTGTCAATGCGCAACCAGTGCATCTCACGGCCTCTTCTCACCTCATCCTTACCAACAACTGGTACGTTATTTTCAGCCTGACATGCAATGAGACATGCACCACAACCTATACAAGAAGAAAGATCAACGGTCATACCCCAACGGTGACCTATCTTTTCAACCGGATGGGCATCCCACAAGTCGAATTCACCAACAGGTTTTTCTACGTGATTTCCGTGCTCATCAAGCGTCTGAAGCATGTGCGCAGGATTGTATGCCTCCTTTTCTCCTTTTTTGAAGATATCAAGCGTTGTCTCACGAACGATCGAGTAACGCGCCATCACCGTATTGTGGATCTGTGTAGAAGCGATCGGATATTTTCCTTCTGCTTTAGCAATTCCACCGGAAACATCAAAAGAAAGTGTTCCGTTCACTGTGGATACGAACGGGAATACATTTGCTCCGATCGGTGCAGGATTTCCATTCTCCAGTGTTTCGTAGCCACCGTACTCTTTTGTTTTGAATGCGGCCTTTCCAATATTTTCTCCGTTAGCACCACGACCATAACCCAAAGCAATCCCAATCGTTTTGGGTGCCTGACCTGGCATTGGATACACCGGTAACGTTACTTTTTTTCCGGCTACCTCAACGGTTGCCATATTCAAACCATTCTCCTGGTCGTATGTCGTTACATAACCCTGATCCTTCATTTCGACAGGATTCATGGTGATGTAATTGTCCCAAGTCACTTTTGACATTGGATCAGGAAGCTCCTGCAACCAAGGATTGTTTGCTTGCTGACCAATTCCGATACCTGCCTTTTGGTACAGCACAACCTCCAGATCACCTCCTTTTGGAAGCTGACCCAAATTTGAAAGTGCTGCATCATTGAATGTCAACGGAGCGACGGGAGCCGGCACAGTAGATTCGATAGATGAATTGTGCACTGCCATGCTCCAATAGGTATGGAAGTCGGAGTATTTAGTTTGGTTCTTGAAGCCGCTCACTTCCCAGGTCGACCGGATAAAATCATAAGCTACTTTTGAATCTTTACCTCCTCGCTTCGCTTTTCCGGCCCATACCAGCATCGTTTCAAGGGCAGAAGCTGTGTTGAACAGTGGACGGATGGTTGGCTGGGCAATGGCATAGCTACTTGTTTTCGCATTGTAATCCGCCCAAGATTCAAGTGCATGATGGTCAGGACAGATATACTTACAGTTCGATGCCGTTTCATCTGAATAAGGAGCAAGTGAAACCGTTGTACCTACCTTCGCAAGCGCTTTGGAAAGTTCCGCTCCTTTGGGATGCGTGTAAACCGGATTGACACCCATAAAAATGACTGCGTCAGGACCCTGACCACCGATCACCGATGAAACGAACTTGTCCATCTTCTCATCTTCAGAGTTGAAGAGGTTCAGCGTGTTATTAAGATCAATGGTCTTACCGTAGTTACCCAACAGATCGTTGATCTTGTTCGTAAGTATTTGAAGTGCCTTGTTGTTTGAGCCACATACAACGATCGATTCACCTTTTGAAGCTTTCAATGACTTGACAGCCTCGTCCGCAATTGGCTGAACTTTCTTGTCAAGCGAAGTAGCTACGGAAGAATTACCACCTAGCCCTTTTAGGATATAAGCCAAAACGTTTGCCTGTTCAGAAGGCTTGATCATACCTCTGTGGTCCGCATTGGAACCGGTAATTGACATAATCGATTCAAACTGGAAATGCTTTGACATCCATTCTCCATTCGGATCGCGTCGCGTTCCATACTGTCCGGCGAACTGAGTCGGCAATAACCATGTTGCCAGAAAATCGGCTCCAACACTAACAATGGTCTTAGCCTTCGAGAAATCGTAATCCGGAATAAAATTCTTTCCAAATGTTGCCGCATTTGCCAAACGTAAGCCTGCGTATGAGGATGCATCGTATTGAATGTGCTCAAACTTCGCATTGGTAACTTCGCCTGTTTCTGCGCGTGTTCCGCCTAAAGACAGAGAAAGCTCTTCAATAGCCATCTTCATTGAAGGGCTGATCACCGTATTCGAAACCAGTGCTATTTTATTAGCGGATTTCAAGGCCGCAGAGATCTTATCATCTACTGAAGACCACGTAGCGTCATTGCCACCTGACTTCGGCCCTTGCAGTCGGGCGCTGTCATATAGCCCCAATACTGAAGCGATGATCTGAGCATTGGTGCCACCATTGGTAAATCCTTGCTCTTTGTTTCCTTTGATGTATATAGGACGACCTTCGCGCGTTTTTACCAGAATGCTAGCATAAGAAACCCCGTCGTAGTATGTGGATGCATACCACGTTGGCATTCCAGGCATCACATCCTCCGGCTTGTTCACGTAAGGGATCGCTTTTGTCACCGGAGCTTCACAAGCCGCAACTGTAGCTGCTGCAACACTGAATCCGAGAAACTTCAGGAAATCTCTTCGTGCAGTTGAGGTCTCCTTGAGCTTTTCATCACCAAGAAATTCATCTACCGAGAGTTCAGCTGGAAACTCCTGATCCTTTGATCTCAGGAACTCCGGAGTCTCTTGCAATTCATCGAGACCCTTCCAGTATTTTCTTGTCATTCCCATATGCTTATCTAGCTTCTTCAATTAGTAATTAATAGTGACATTTTGCACATTCCCAACCACCGAGCTCACTTACGGATACCTTACCGTCTTCGAGGTACTTACCATAAAGTGATTTGTCATTGTTCAGCAAGCGCTTGTGGATCTCGTTGTAATATCCGCTGTTCTTTGTGTCAAGCGAACCTGTTGAGACCTCTTTGGCATCGTGGCACTCGATACACC
>JBKCAB010000158.1:0-368 GCA_046307935.1 Bacteroidota bacterium
GGTCATCACATCATGGTGCCGAAAAGGGGAGTAGCCGTGCATATCAATGCCTTCAATTTCCCTATCTGGGGGATGCTGGAAAAAATTGCTGTCAATCTTATGGCTGGTGTTCCTGCTGTGGTAAAACCATCCGAATATACGTGTTATCTCACTGAAGTGATGGTACGTGACATCATTGATTCGAAAATTCTTCCAGAAGGCTCATTACAACTGATCTGTGGTTTGGGCAGAGGGATCATCGACCATGTTGAAATGGAAGATACGGTAACATTCACAGGAAGTGCGGCCACGGGAAAAATGCTGAAGGCTCATCCGAGAATAGCAGCAGAAAGTGTCGCGTTCAATCTGGAAGCCGATTCACTCAATGC
>JBKCAB010000159.1:0-804 GCA_046307935.1 Bacteroidota bacterium
ATCATCAATAGAACAAGATAGACCCTTCTCATAAAAGATGAAACGCAATGTAAAGGATAATATTTCCTGTTTTCGGTCACTATACTAACTTTCACCTGTGTAAATGGTTGCTATGCCTCCTGAAACAGGACGCGCTGTAGCATTCCTGTAACCTAACTTAGTGAGTATTGTCAAAAAATCGTCACCTTCCGGAAATGCGGCGACTGATTCAGGAAGATACGCGTATGCTTTTTTGTCTTTAGAAATGAGTTTTCCAAAAAATGGGATCAGGTATTTTGAATAGAAACCAAAGGCTTGCTTTACCGGGAATCGCTTCGGTTTAGAAAACTCCAGGATCACGATCTTACCACCTTTTCTTGTTACGCGCAACATTTCTGAGAGTCCCTTTTCAAGGCTTTCAAAATTCCGCACACCAAAACCAACAGTCACACCGTCAAAATATCCATCCTCGAAAGGCAAATTCTCCGAATCACCATTCAACATAGAAATGACATCGTCGACTTTTCGTTTTCTCATTTTTTGTCTTCCTACTTCCAGCATGCCGTCCGATATGTCCATCCCTACAACCTGTTCTGGTTTCAACTTAAGCAGCTCCAGCGCAAAATCGCCTGTACCGGTTGCAATGTCCAATAATCTCTTCGGTTGAATAGAACGAAACTCTTTGACTGCCTTTTTCCTCCAAAGTTTGTCAATTCCGAGAGAAAGAAAATGGTTTAAGAAGTCGTATCGGCGAGAAATATTATTGAACATCTCTGCAACTTCCTGCTTTTTAGATTTATCTCCTTTTCCATAAGGCATTACCAC
>JBKCAB010000160.1:0-2238 GCA_046307935.1 Bacteroidota bacterium
TCGGATCAGGTGAAACAAGGTTCCTTTCACCGGATTCCACATTTTCAACAGGCATAACAATGATGGCGATCATAAATGATCTGAAGAACAATAAGATCGGAAAGTTGAACGAAATGATTTACGGAAAGAAAGGATTCGACTACTGGATAGCATACAACAAAAAGAAAAAAGATGAAACCGAGCTAAAGAGCGAAAAGAATGAGTACGGCTATTCGGCTCAATTCAATGAACCCGTGGGAACGAACAAGCGATCATCAAAAAGGGAAAAAAAGGCAAGAAAACACTTGACACATCCCGATGCGGACAAAAATGCTCCACAACTCACAGATTTCGGATCCAAAATGGATAAAAAACGAGGCGAAGCATCCATAGTCAACCTGTACAATTTGTATGAATCCTACAAGAAAAAAATTGCCGAATTGGAGGAACAGCGGGAGGAAGCATTGGAACTGATGGCAATCTATCAGCAACGATTGGATCTTTATTACAGATTGATCGGACAGAAATGGGCCAAATACGAGGAAAAAGATGGTCTTTACCTTTTTGAAGATTCTTCAACTTTCGATATGCTGACACAAGAATTCAGTTTTCCTGCCGACACCCTTCGGGAAGACTTCGAAGTACGCCTCATAGCCATACCGGAATCGTCCATTTCGGATCAGGCAGATGAAGTCATGTTGCATGTCGGTCTTTGCGACCTGATACCTGATAAAGATGCTCGTTTTCAGCTTGAAATGATCGATATCTTTGAATCAGACAAATGGAACATTCAGGGAAATCTTCTTTCTGTCCGAGACAGTGTCCCTGTCTTACAGTTCTTTGAAGCTTTACTGGATAAAAAAACACCTTTTGAGATCATCGCACGAGGACAAGGGATCGGAAAATGGGATGGATCGAGAACAGTTAAGGATCCTAACCCTTCCGAACTTGTTGCATATCCGGGAGCGTCAGCCATCGAACGTACTGAAAGCCGGATGCGGGAGGATCTTCGTCGCTTGAGAACCTCACAAGTGTTCATCCGATTGAATAGAGGTATACGTTTCGAAGTGAACTCGTACACTGATCCCATTACCTCTTCGATCTCCATATCAGATCAAAGCATCGCTGCGCTTGTTGAGAAATACGGGTTGAGGAAGAACGATGTATTGAGTCTCTACCGAACTGCTGCTATACTATCAGCCCTCAAAACTGAACTAAATGTGCTGGCAGGCACGTATCTTGATCGTGAAAAAGCCAAACTCGTGATCGACCGTTTCAATAAAGAATATGCGAAGACCCGAATAAGCATCGGACCTACATCTGTACGACTTAGTGAGCTCAGTCTTTGAAGTGATCCTCCGGGAAATTGACCAAAAACACCTTATCGGTAGCTCGAGTCAATGCAGTGTAGAGCCAACGATAGTAGTCCTGATCCTTCATTTCCTCAGTGAGGTACCCGGGATCAACAAATACCACAGACCATTGTCCTCCCTGCGATTTATGACAAGTTACCGCATAGGCATACTTTACTTGCAAAGCATTGAAATAAGGATCTTTCAGCACTTTCTGGTATCGCTTTCGTTTATTGGGTTCATCCGAATAGTCTTTTTCCACCGCAAAAAAAAGCGCCTTCAACCGATCACGTGGTAATGATGGTCCTTCTGTATCGATCGATTCAAGTAGCACCAAAACTTCAAATTCAGGTTCTTCCGGATAGTCTTCCAATTGAACGATGATCCTGGCAAAGTCAAATCCGTATTCATGTTCATATTTCCTGATGCGTCTCACGCGCAGCATCTCACCGTTGGCAATGAAACCTGCCTGAGATTGATCGGAAAGCCAATAGTAGTTGTTGCGAACCACCATGAGTCGGTCATTTTGACAAAGCTGCTCTTCGAACCAAAGTATCCTGCCACGAATCTGATGATTATACAGATTAGCTCGTTTATTCGATCGCGTGATGATGATCGACTCCTCTGCTCCAAAATGCGAATAGGCGTTTTCCAATTCATCCTGCAATTGATCACCATGTAGGCGAACGAGATCCGGAAAACCGAGCTGGAAAGTAAACTTTTCAGGAAAAAGAATCGAGCGAAGTCTGGTCGCATTCAATAATATACCTGAATCGAGTTGCTGACGAAGTACGTGGTTCAGACTAAAAGAACGAATACAGAGAGCGGAGAAGTTCTTTTTCATGTATTCCATATCAAGTGCCGGTGAAAAGGAACTTCCGACCGGTGGCAGCTGACCTTTATCTCC
>JBKCAB010000161.1:0-840 GCA_046307935.1 Bacteroidota bacterium
CATATTGAATGCAATTTGTCCAAGCGCCATTCCCACTGCAGCCGCTAGGAATCCGTATTTGAATCCGTAGGAAAGGATCTCACCGCTCGCCGATTTAACGGCAAACCAATCCTCTGCAAGCGATCCAGCGATCAGCGGGGCAAGGAAAGCACCCAGATTGATTCCCATATAAAAAATGGAAAACGCAGAATCCCTGCGGTCATCACCATCCCTGTAAAGCTGTCCGACCATAGTAGAGATATTCGGCTTGAACATTCCGTTACCGAGGATAAGTAAGAAAAGACCGATCGCAAGACCGACATGCGAATTCATGGCAAAAAGTACCAATTGACCAAGGAACATCGTGATACCACCGATCGTGATCGCTTTCCGCTGACCGATGAATGTATCAGCAATCCACCCACCAATGATCGGAGTGAAATAGACAAAACCTGTAAAGAAACCGTAGATCAGCGAAGCAGTATCCTCAGGAAGTCCCAAACCATTCTGCGACCAGGTCTTGATCATGTAAAGGGTCAAAATACCCCGCATTCCATAGTAGCTGAAGCGCTCCCACATTTCCGTGAAGAAAAGCAGATAGAGACCTTTCGGGTGCCCGAAAAGGGTTCCCTGTGCTTCGATCCTTTCGATCAATTCGTTGTTACTAGCCATTTGTTTATAAGTTTAAGGCGTGAAAATATAAAAATATTTCAAACATCCCACTTTTCGAAACTTGCGGTCGTGCAACTGAACGTACATACACATAGTTCCAAACATCCAGAGTCAGAAGTATTCAACCTGTCCCCTGAAATGAGACCTTTGCCATTTTTTTCATGCGGCTTACACCCATGGAATGTTGAA
>JBKCAB010000162.1:0-630 GCA_046307935.1 Bacteroidota bacterium
CTACAGCTGCATCGGCAGGTCCCGTGCGTCTTTCGAGTTGTTAACGGAAAAACAAAAAGAATGGTTCAAGGAACTTGGAGTCGATTTTCTTTCTGTCGTTGAGCTCCAAAGAAACATCAGCACAGCATTTTACCAGTTAACACTTAAAGCAGGAAGTGAGGAAGGGTTCGGTCAATTTATTGTACTTCATCCATGGGCATTGGAAATTTCTGAGGCAATTCACAAAAGAGATTCGTTGGGTTTTGTGGCTGCGATCGAAGGAGGTACCAGTGGAGCTTTCAGAGATTTTATGGAGAAGTATCCGGAAACCATCTACCTTGAAGAGGCTCGAAATGAATTCCATCGCTTGCAATACCTGGAAATGACAATAGCCAAAACATTGGCTTCCTACATCGAATTTTGTGAGCGATTTCCCGAAAATCCTTACGTGGCGCAGGCGCAAGATAAGGTCTTTGAGATCACAACAGTCTCAAATTCACTGGAAGCTTTCGATCAATTCATTAAGACCTATCCAAAAAATCGGAACATAGGCAATGCATGGACAAGGTTGTATCAACTGTACATGGTCGATTTTTCGGATCAGAAGATCCAGCAATTCATGGTAGATTATCCTGATTATCCTTACTCAGA
>JBKCAB010000163.1:0-2204 GCA_046307935.1 Bacteroidota bacterium
TGTTGATTTTCCGTAAAGGATCACGGTTGCTCCCTCAACAAACTGATTCGACCAGTCTTTAACATAGATCTTGGCAATAGTATCCTTTTTCTTCCGGCAACCGGAAAAAACGAATGCTCCGGCTGACAGGAGCACCACCACCAAGGCGAGTTTATTAAGTCCAGATTTCATGACTTCTTTTTTTAGTTAGGTAAAAAAATTGTTTCTACTGTAGTGATGTGTTCGCGGCAACGGACATATCCAAAGGCTGTTTTGTCATCCTTCTTTATCACAAGATCAAAATAACCAGTTGTTTCATCAGAGGAATCGAAAAACTCCTGCATATTAAACGCAACAAACCCGGATTCGTTGGTTACGAGCGTGTCTACATAGGCATTTGTCGGAGGATTTGAATTAACATCTCCTATAACAACCACCTTCGCGCCGCTCTGTAGTTCATTGTTTGCTGAACGCACAAAGATCTTAAGGGTAGATGGGTCATCGTTCTTACAGGAACTGACAAGCACCATCAGCACTGCGACCGTCATGAACAACCATGTTTTAGCGAACTTTTTCATTTTCCAATGAATTTTTAGGCCAAATATACGCTAATTTGTTCATCTCCGAAACGTCGTATAGGGCATATTTACTACCTTCGTGCGTTAGGAGCTCACGGTCCTTAAACAAATAAAGGAACAAAAAAGTTACATCCGGATTAAATTTGACCGCTTGATGAAGGAGCAAATTGACGCCACCAGGGCAGAAATAAAAGGATACCGGATTACGGATTCAGCTTCACTCGAGGCTTTCCGTATCCGTTTTCTGGGTTCTAAAGGAAAGACGAAAGAATTGTTCGCAGAATTGAAAACGGTTCCAAACGAGCAGAAAAAAGAGATCGGTCAACTTCTGAATGAGCTCCGCGCTGAGGCTGAAAACCATTACTCTACCCAGAAAGAAATGATCGAATCCACGGCTTCCGTGGACAATGAGCTCGATCTTTCCCGCCCGGGTGACGCTGACCCTGTTGGTTCGCGCCATCCGCTTTCTCTGGTGCGCCGTGAGATCATAGAGATCTTTAGCAGAATAGGGTACTACGTTTCAGAAGGACCTGAGATCGAAGACGACTGGCATAATTTTACCGCCCTGAACTTTCCGCCGGAACACCCTGCCCGCGATATGCAGGACACCTTTTTTGTCGAGAAGAACGAAAAAGAAATGGCCTTGCGCACCCACACAAGTTCAGTACAAGTGCGGGTAATGGAGAATTCAACACCACCTATTAGAACCATTTCGCCCGGAAGAGTTTACAGGAATGAGGCGATATCTGCACGCGCTCACTGCTTCTTTCACCAGGTGGAAGGCCTTTACATCGACAAGAATGTATCTTTTGCGGACCTTAAACAAACCCTGCTTTATTTTGCGAAGGAGATGTTCGGTGAAAAGGCAAGGATCAGGATGCGGCCATCTTATTTCCCGTTTACCGAACCCAGTGCGGAAGTTGATGTATCCTGTTCGATCTGCAATGCGGAGGGATGCAATGTGTGTAAATATTCAGGGTGGCTCGAGATTCTTGGCTGCGGGATGGTAGATCCCAACGTATTGAGCGCGTGTGGTATCGATCCAACGGTCTATTCCGGTTTTGCATTCGGCATGGGTATTGAGCGGATCACTCAGCTAAAATACAAGGTCAACGATCTGAGGTTGTATTCTGAAAATGATATGCGATTCCTCGAACAGTTCAAAGGTGCCATTTAGTATGAGTTGGTTCGCTTCAAAAGGATCTGAAAAAAATATCAGCTGGACACCACTTCTTGAGGCTTCACAGGTTGATTCTGCTATTTCGAAAGAAAATGAAATGCCTGCACTCTTCTTTAAACACAGCACACGCTGCAGTATTTCATCGATGGCATTGAATCGTTTTGAAAAAGAATGGAGTGGATCAGCAAATTGCCAATTGCTTTTTCTTGATCTTCTCAAATTCAGAGGCCTTTCCGATATGATCTCCGAGCGAACGGGTGTTGTTCATGAATCTCCGCAAGCAGTCGTGGTATACCGTGGAGAAGTAGTTTATCAGGCGTCGCACAATGGGATCATTGCCAGCGAGATCGAAAAAATTCTTAAAGCACTGTAACGAATGAAAAAATACATCATCCTGGGTGTTCTCATCCTCGCCATAATAGCGATGATCGTAGGACCGATGATCAATGAAAGAGGAGGTACTTATC
>JBKCAB010000164.1:0-4976 GCA_046307935.1 Bacteroidota bacterium
CAGACCGAAAACCGTGCAGAATTGTACCGGAATCCCATCGTTTGGTCGAACAACACCGAATTGAAAGGTGATTCAGTGACCATCCATTTAAAAGATAGTCTGATCGAGCAGATCCATATTCGCAAGAACGCTACCGTATTGATGGAAGTGGACTCAGGACGCTACTACAACCAGATCGCCGGGAAGGATATTTTAGCGCTCTTCAAAGAGAACGACCTTTACCGAACCGATGTTACAGGGACGGCCACTACGATATTCTATCCCACCGAAACAGAGAGAACAGACACCGTAGTAACAATGAAAAGGAAAGGGATGAACAGACTGTCATCGGGTGAACTAAGAATATACGTGGACAGTGGAGAAGTGACCGGTATTACTTACTATGATCAGCCAGATGGCATCTTTTATCCGATGAATGAAATTCCGGATGATGAAATGTTCATTGAAAAGTTCGAATGGAAAGCACTGCTTCGACCGAGAAGGATCATTACAGAAGGTATCTTGCCAGATTGATCACTGCATCGATTCCTCCTCCGTATCCCATCGCGCCACACGTTTTACTCCCTCTACCTGCTCAAATTTTCGCATCAACTGCTCAAGATGTTCCGTATCATAAACCAGAACCTTGATCCTACCCTCGAAAAGACCGTCATTGGTCTCAAATGAGATGGACTTCATATTGACATTGTGCTGATTGGAGATGATCTCTGTTAGCTTATTCACTAGTCCAAGACTGTCGATACCGTCAATCCGAATGGCAGCAATTCTTTCAACCAGCTGCTGAGACTGCCACCTGGCTTTGATGCAGCGATAAGCCATTTTCGACATCAAGTGCTCGGCATTAGGACAATTGTACCGGTGGATTTTTATACCATCGTTAATGGTTATGAATCCAAAAATGCTGTCTCCAGGTATTGGATTGCAGCAAGGTGAAAGACTATACTGAATGTTTTTGAAATCTTCGCCGATGATAATGGTATCCGCTTTGTGATTTACTTTCTGATAGATCTCATTTTCATTCTTGTCTTTCGGAGCTGTTTTCTTTCCTGACTGCAACAAACCGTTCACTGAGTCGATCTCGCGCAATCTCGTCAGATCTATCTTTCCTTTCGCGATCCTGAAGTAAAGCTCTGTGATCGAGGGCATACTGAAAAATTTCTCTAAAAAGACAATATTCTCAGAGACAAATCTCAAATTATGCTGTTTAAACTTACGTTCCAAGATCTCTTTTCCATCCTGAGCAATCGCCTTACGTTCCTCATTGAGCGAAGACTTTATCTTTTGCTTCGCACGGGCAGTAACAACGAATCGCAACCACTCATCATTGGGCTTCTGTTTGGAGGAGGTGATGATCTCCAACTGATCACCGTTCTGCAGTTGATAACTCAGCGGTACAAGCCTGTTGTTCACCTTTGCTCCGATACATCGATCACCGATATCGGTGTGGATGTCGTACGCAAAATCCAGAATGGTCGCTCCAGTCGGCAAAACCCTCAGCTCTCCTTTAGGTGTAAAGACATAGATCTCATCTGAAAAAAGATTCAGTTTGAACTCATTTACGAATTCCATCGCGTTGAGATCAGGATTTTCCAACAATGCCCTGACTTCCGCTATCCAGCGATCAAATTTGCTTTCTTCAGATTTCGCCTCTTTATATTTATAGTGCGCTGCAAGTCCTTTTTCGGCGATCTCATCCATCCTTTTGGAACGGATCTGCACTTCTACCCATTTCCCCTGAGGAGACATAACCGTAGTATGCAATGATTCATACCCATTTGCTCTGGGGGTGGATATCCAATCCCGGAGCCGATCAGGACTTGGCTGATAAAAGTCTGTTACGATACTGTAGATCCTCCAGCAATCAGGTTTCTCCAGCTCCAGCGGAGTATCCACAATGATCCGGATAGCAAACACATCATAGATCTCCTCGAATGGGATCCCTTTATTGTTCATTTTACGCCAGATCGAATAGATCGACTTGGTACGTGCCTTGATATCGAAAATGTATCCTTCATGCGTAAGCGCATCCTTGATCGGTTGGACAAAACGTCGGATGAACCTGTTCCGCGCATCCTGTGTAGATTTCAGGCTTTCCTCGATCTTTGAATACACTTCCGGTTCACTGTACATGAGTGAAAGGTCCTCCAACTCATTCTTTATCGAATACAACCCCAGTCTGTGAGCAAGCGGCGCATACAGGAATTTCGTCTCCGATGCGATCTTCAGTTGTTTATCCGGACGCATGCTGCCCAGTGTACGCATATTGTGCAAACGATCTGCAAGCTTGATCAGCACAACACGAAGATCATCGCTGATCGTAAGGATCATCTTTCGGAAGTTCTCTGCCTGAATAGAAGCATTTTCGTCGAATACCTCCGGAATCTTGGTTAGACCATCAATGATCAGCCTGACCTTAGGACCAAAAAGATCCTCCACATCCTGTAGCGTGATGTGCGTGTCTTCGACGGTGTCGTGCAACAAGGCACAGGTGATCGCCGTGGCACCAAGCCCCATCTCGTCAGCACAGATCCGAGCCACCGCGATCGGATGATAAATATAGGGCTCACCTGATTTTCGGCGCATGTCCTTGTGGGCCTCGACCGCTACGTCAAAAGCTTTTCGGATCATGCGGGTCTCTTCGCGCGATCGGTTCTTCAACGTACGTAGGAGTCCCTTGAACGCATTGAGTATTTCCTTGCGCTCCCGTTCCAGATCGATCTCAGGAAATTCAGGATGAGCGTTTTGCATAAGTTGCTATTTCGCAGGTAACACCTTCGTTTTTACCTCGCCAAACCCAATTCTAACACCACCTTTTTCACAGCTTCCTCGTAAGATCACCGTATCGAAATCCTGAATAAACTTTCTCTCCGAGCCGTCTTTCAATTGCATTGGTTTCGTGCCCTTCCAGGCCAGTTCCAGCATTGAACCGTATGAATCCGGTGTAGGACCAGAAATAGTTCCGGAGCCCATGAGGTCACCGCAACGGATATTGCAACCATTCACTGTGTGGTGCGCAAGCTGCTGGACCATATTCCAGTACATGTAGCGGAAATTGGAACGACAAACTACGGTTTCTTCCGCATTTTCAGGTTTGATGAGTACCTCAAGTTGAATATCGAAAGATCGTTTCCCTTCAAATTTTAAGTAGCTAAGTACATCGGGTTCTTGTTTCGGTGATTCGACACGAAAAGGTTCCAGTGCGTCAAGCGTCACAACCCAGGCCGAGATCGAAGAAGCAAAATTCTTGGCTAGAAATGGTCCGAGTGGCACATATTCCCAGGACTGAATATCACGAGCTGACCAATCGTTGAACAACACCATACCGAATATATAATCTTCTGCTTCATCAGTCGAGATCGATTCACCAAGCGGTTTTCCGTCGTACGTGATGAACGCCGTTTCCAATTCAAAATCAAGATTTCTGCACGGAGCATAGATCGGAGCGGCTTCTGGATCAGGTTTTATTTGTCCTTTGGGACGGTGTATGGCCTGACCACTCAAGATCACCGAGCTCGCACGTCCATGATAACCGACAGGGATCCACAGCCAGTTTGGCAACAAAGCATTGGCAGGATCACGGAACATCATTCCGACGTTCGTTGCATGCTCTTTACTCGAATAGAAATCTGTGTAATCCCCAATCTTAACGGGCATACACATTTCGGTCTGCTCCACAGGGATCAATACCTGAGCTACATGGTGTTCGTTCTTTTGAAGGTCATCTTGCGTCGAATCAAGCAATTTGGAGATCCGGTTCCGCAGCTCACGCGTTCCTTTTTTGCCTTTTGACATCATCGTATTAAGGCAGTCAGTATCAAAATCTTCTATCTCGAAAGAAAGATTCTCTAAATACCCAAGAACATACAATGTTTTCAGATCGAGCACATGATCACCTATCCTCACCCCTACTCGGGGAGTAAGTCCGGCTGTTTTAAAAATTCCAAATGGAAGATTCTGAATTGGGAAATCCGAGCTCTCAGGAACTGCCACCCAGGATCTAAGGTTCGGATCGTTAGCTAGAATAGTCATTTCTGTTCCTTATAGATCATTAAACATTAAATCGGAAATGCATGATATCTCCGTCCTCAACCACATATTCTTTCCCTTCTACCTTGAATTTACCGGCATCTTTGACAGCCGCTTCTGAACCCAGCGTTACAAAATCAGCATATTTCATAACTTCAGCACGGATGAACCCCTTTTCAAAATCAGTATGGATCACTCCTGCAGCTTGTGGCGCTGTCACTCCTTTCGTGATCGTCCAGGCACGAACCTCTTTGACACCCGCCGTGAAATAGGTCTGAAGATCCAACAAGTCATACGCCGAACGGATCAAACGATTCACTCCGGGTTCTTCCAAACCAAGCTCTTCCAGAAACATTTGTCTTTCTTCGTAAGTATCCAACTCGGTAATGTCAGCCTCGATCTTTGCGCCGATCACTAATACCTCAGCATTTTCATCTTTCACTGCCAGCTTTACCTTTTCGACATATTCATTTCCAGATCTCACGGATGCCTCATCCACATTGCACAGATACAATACGGGTTTCGATGTGATTAGGTGGAATTTCTTGACAAGCTCGATTTCCTTTTCGTCCAGTTCGACCGAACGCACTGAGTGCCCCTGTTCCAAAGCCTCCTTGATTCGGTGGGCAAGCTCATTCTCCCTTACCACTTCCTTATCACCTGATTTAAGCTGTCGGGAAAGCGAGGAGATCTTCTTTTCAATCGTTTCGAGGTCTTTTAATTGTAATTCGATATCAATTATTTCATTGTCGGCAACAGGATCAACACGTCCGTCCACATGGATAATATTCCCGTCATCAAAACAGCGCAAAACATGAATTATAGCATCAGTTTCACGGATATTGGCCAAAAATTGATTACCTAAACCTTCTCCTTTTGATGCACCTTTCACCAGTCCCGCAATATCCACGATCTCCATGGTAGTAGGCACAACACGTTCAGGATGAACC
>JBKCAB010000165.1:0-4844 GCA_046307935.1 Bacteroidota bacterium
GGCCGAGATGCAGAAGTTCCGCCAATCAGGCATGGGAGTCCCGGATTCCTTGTTCATTGAAATTCCAACTGATTCGGCAGTTCCATTCATGACGACCACCTTGTACCAGTCAGGTCAGCAGCAATTCGTATTCAAGCAGGTCCTCAATCATGCGAAAAAGATGCTACTTCCTTCGGGGAGAAAGGACGTTGGTACAGACTACCTGACGTTGCGCGTTTCGGATGGAAAAGAGTCAAAGATCGTGGAATTGCAGGGAGGTATCAATGCCATTCCTGAGCGGGAAATGTTCACATTGGGCGGACTAACCTATGAGATGGAATATGGATCAACGCGCATTGAACTTCCGTTTGCGATCGCCTGTCGGGATTTTCAATTGGACCGCTATCCCGGATCCAACGCTCCGAGTTCCTTTGCCAGCGAAGTAACGATCATTGATGAGAAAAATAAGTATACCCGTGATCAGAGGATATTCATGAATCACGTTATGGATTACAAAGGATATCGTTTCTTTCAGTCAGCCTATGATCCTGATGAAAAAGGAACTCGATTAAGTGTTAACCACGATTGGTGGGGGACAAACATCACCTATGTCGGGTATTTGCTTATGTCGATAGGGATGATTCTTTCTCTTTTTGCTCCCGTTGGTCGCTTTCGTGAGTTGAACGCATTGTTGCGTAAATCGCGCGAAAAACGGTCACAATTTTTAAAGATACTGATCGTCGGAATGTGCATGACCTCAACTTCGATTTTTGCGCAGGAGCATGATCATGCGCATGAGGCGGACGGGCATCAGCATTCTCATGAAAATGCAGTAGTGCCGCCGAAACCTGTATTTACCGTGATGTCAAAGGAGCATTCAGCAGAGCTGGCGTCTTTACTTGTTCAGGATTATGATGGAAGGATCGTTCCGATGCATACAGTTTGCGACCAGATCTTACGTAAAGTGCATCGCGACAATAAGTTTGAGGGGTACAATGCCGTTCAGGTAGTGATGAGCATGCACATGTATCCGGATTACTGGTTCGGTAAGCGAGTGGTGCATGTTTCCTCCAATTTGAGGGAACGATTCAAGCTTGGTGAGTATGCCTCTTTTCGGGAGCTTGCAAGTGAAAACGGAGATTTCAAGTGGATGGCAGAATATGAAAAAGCACATCAGAAATTGGAGTCACGGAGGGATGAGTTCGATAAGAAACTGATCAAGCTCGTGGAGAAATTTCAGGTATTGCAGTCGGTTTTTAGTTGGCAGTACATGCGCATCATTCCTGTCAAAAGTGATAAGAACAATACATGGTATATTCCTTTGAATTCTGAGCTGATGCGTCTGGATTCCATATCATCTTCCTTGGCGCTTGGCTACATTTCAGGTCTTGATAAGGCAGCAAAAACGGGTCAATACGGACAAGCAGCGGACCTTCTCGCAGAGCTTAAAAAATTTCAGCGTGAAGCCGGTTCAAAAGTAGTTCCTTCCGAGACGGCTGTAAACGTGGAGATCAGCTACAACAAAATGAACATCTTCAAGAATACGTACCGTTCCTACTTGGTCATCGGACTTATCTTACTGATTGTGTTCTTCACACGAATATTTGTCAAACCGTCTGAAAAAGCGAACAAGATTTTCAACATTCTGGCCCGCAGCATGACTGCGCTATTGGTTGTTTTCTTTGTGTATCATGGCGTCGGTCTTGGCTTCAGGTGGTTCATTTCTGGCCATGCTCCATGGAGTAACGGTTATGAGGCGGTTGTATTTATTGCATGGGTAACTGTCATCGCCGGATTTCTCTTTTCATCAAAGAACCCAATCGTTTTGGCAGGCACGGCGATCCTTGCTTCCATGATGATCTTTGTTACCGAGATGAATTTAATGGATCCGGAGATCACGCCACTTCAGCCTGTATTGAAGTCCTACTGGTTAATGATCCATGTGGCGATTATAACAGGTAGCTACGGGTTCTTGGGGCTGGGAGCGATTTTAGGCTTCTTAAACCTTTGGCTGTATATTTTCAGGAATCGTCAGAATGGCGCTGTAGTAACACTGAATATTAACGAGTTGACCTATGTGTCCGAAATGACGATCACAATAGGCCTATTTATGCTGACGATCGGGACTTTTTTAGGGGGCGTATGGGCGAACGAATCCTGGGGGCGCTATTGGGGCTGGGATCCGAAAGAGACCTGGGCGTTGGTTTCTGTTCTCGTGTATGCCGTCATTCTTCACTTAAGGTATATCCCTTCAATGAAAGGAAAGTTTGTTTTCAATGTGGTTAGCTTGTGGGGTTATTCAGCCATATTGTTTACTTTCTTCGGTGTTAATTTCTATCTCGTCGGATTACATTCTTATGCACAAGGTGAAGGTCTGGGAACAATTCCTGGATGGCTTTGGGTAATGATTATCAGTTTTCTACTTTTTACAACGATTGCGTACTTCAGGAACAAGAGCTACAGCGGTCAAATAACGTCTGGTACATGAATTTAATTGCTTCCCAATGAAACTTGATATACTTGCTTTTGCGGCCCACCCGGATGATGTTGAATTGTCTTGTGCGGGAACGATAATGAAACACATCGATCAGGGCAAAAAGGTCGGTATAATCGACCTTACAGAAGGTGAGCTTGGTTCTCGAGGGACAGCTGAAACGAGGAGGGAGGAGGCTAAAGCAGCCTCTGAGATCATGGGCCTTCATCGTAGGGATAACTTACGCATGCGGGATGGTTTCTTTGAGCTTTCAGAGAGTAACAAGCGGTTGATCATTGAACAGATCAGAAAGTACCGTCCGGAGATCGTTCTGGCGAATGCTATGTCGGACAGACATCCGGATCATGGTAGAGCAGGGAAGCTTGTTTCGGAGGCGTGTTACCTTGCCGGGTTGAGAAAGATCGAGACGATCCATGAGGGTGTTGTTCAGGAAGCACACAGGCCCAGAGCGGTCTATCACTATATTCAGGATTATTACATGGCTCCTGATTTCGTAGTCGATGTAACGGGATATGTTGACCGTAAGATAGAGGCAATTAAAGTGTATAAGACCCAGTTCTACGATCCGGAATCTATAGAACCTCAGACTCCGATTTCTGGAGCAGAATTCATTGAATTCCTGAAGGGCCGAATGATACAAAATGGTCGGATCGCTAAAACCGAATATGCAGAAGCATATACTGTTGAAAGAGCACCTGGGGTGAACGATCTGTTTGATCTTTTGTGATGGTTTTCGGGAGAAAAGCAACTATTCTTTCTAAAGAAACGAACTCAGTATTCAAAGAATTTGATCTATGATAATTTGTTCTCCGTTCCAAATGATCGTCTCTCCCTGACGTTTGCCTATAAGTAAATTCGAAAGAGGAACATTAACAGAAATAGCCAATATACGCCTTCCGTTGTTGTGTATGATCCCAATTCCTACGCCGATAAAAATGAAATAATTCTCTGTTTTGATGAGTGAACCCGACTGAATAGTCGGTTTTGGCGGCAGCTCTCTGATCCTTTTAAAAACAGCTATATTTCGTTCGCTTTCCTGTAATTGTTTGCCCAATTTTTCCAGCTCGAGCTGAACCATTGCTCTGGATGTTTCGTGCTTATCGCCTGCTGAACTTTTTGAATCATTCAGTAACGACTCCCTTACCTCTGCTATTTGTTTTGTCAGCAATTCAGTTTTACGCATTAATTCAGCGTGTACCTTTTCAAGAACTGCAATACGTTCAGAAGAGCTCGTCATAAACCGTTCGTATGGCTGTAATAAAATCGTGGTCACTGAACTCAAGTCCTTTCTTTCGGATGGTTTCCTTTGAAAATGGGTGATCATTCAGTATTTTTTCCATCGCCATAGCAAGGCTGAGCGGATCATTGTCTTTTACTTTTAGTCCATGTTCATTGGTCATTTCCGCTGCAATTCCTACTGGAGTAGACAGCACGGGGACACCGCAGGCCCATGCCTCGGCCATCACGATTGAGAAAGTTTCATAGTGTGAGAACATAACAAGTGCCGCAGCATGCTGAAAAAATGGAACCAATTCATTCGGTTGTAAAGGCCCCCTGAAATCAACGTACCGATTCAGGCCCATCAAGCTTACTGTTTCAATCCAGTCGTGCCATGGTTCATCACTAATAATTATTAACCGAGTTTCCTCGTAGCCTTTTTGTACAAGCAAGGAAATCGCTTCGAGAATTCCCCTGACATTCTTCAGCGACGGATCAAGTGTTGAAACGTGAAGAAAATATCCGTTGTTGTTGCTTTCAAAAGCCGGTATGAAAAGTTCCGTATCGACCGGATTGCCAATGACATCGATGATTCGCTCTCCGAAAATGTTTCGCATATCCTTTTTTAGGAAATCAGACACAGCAATTATTCGGTCTGCATTTTTACGAATGAGTTGTAAGACGTATTTCTCTTTAAAGGAGAGTTTCTCTTTTCGTCCGGGTCTGTAGTAAGATGCATGTTCAGTGACGACCAAACGGCATTTGAAGAATTCCTTAGCTTTTACAAAAATATAACCGCCGGGAACAAGGATGTGGCCATGTATCAAATCTGGGCGGTCAATCAGTTTCATACCTTCCGAAAGTGCCTTCAACCGGTTCTTACGTCGGGAAAGAAAATGACTGCCTTTCGGATGATAGATCAGGAATTCCTTAAAAGAGTCAGTTTCGATCAGTCTGACTTCGTTTGTTTTTCTGTCTTCTTCTGGTACCGTATGAATAACGCTGATCTGATAATACTGAGACAGCAAAAGTGCCTGGCGTTGTACGAAGTTACCCAGGAATGGATGTTCAGGCGTTGGATACCAAGAGCTTAGGATTAGAATATGTTTTCTTTCGGATTTCACGGTATCCGAATTTACATATATTATGCGAG
>JBKCAB010000166.1:0-5079 GCA_046307935.1 Bacteroidota bacterium
CTTTGGTTTTCTATTCGGACTGTTTGAAATAGGTATAGCCTTATTATCGATGGGCAGGACGAAATCAACCTGGGAAGAATACACTGTTAAGCTCATCAAATACGTGTTCCTGGTGGATGTCACTTTCCTGTTCTGCACGGATATTTCGGATAATAAGATTTCTCAATATCATCTGGTGGTCACCACGTTGGTACTCATCGCTTATTTCGTTGGTAAGCTTCAAAGCAAACAAAAACAGGACGCGATGTTCAGGATGATGGGCAGTGGAACGCTCCGACCATTCTCAAATTTCAATTTAAAAGCTGAAATTGTTGTTATTTCTGCCGCCATCGGAATATTCATTTTGTTTGTATTCATTCCTCAAGTTGCTACGAATCCTGCTTCTTTATGGTTCCATAGAAGTATTATCGATATTGAAGATACACCTGTATTCGGATTCATCTTCAAGGTGATCGGTTTCTTCTTTCTGTTGAGTATGATCTTCAAAATGATCAATGCTATCATTTATCTGGCTTCGGGGAGAGCTTTCGTTGAAATGCATGCAGGTTTTGGTCAATTCAAGGGGAACAAAGATGATAATTTCGATGACGCCGAAGAGCTCAAATAGGCAATGATGAACCAGGATTACCTTCATCTGAACCGCGAAGCGTGGAACCAAAAGACGGAACAGCACGTTCACGCAGCGTTCTATGAGCTCGATGCCTTTCTGAGAGGAAAGAATGTACTGCGATCGATAGAACTAGAGCTTCTTGGCGACATCAAAGACAAACGCATTCTGCACCTTCAATGTCATTTTGGCTTAGACACTTTATCACTGGCCAGAATGGGTGCAGCAGTTACAGGTGTGGATCTTTCTGACACAGCGATCCGAAAAGCACATGAGCTAAACGGTCTGCTCGGACTAGATGCCAAATTCATCTGTTGCAACCTTTACGATCTTTCGGAACATCTGAGCGGTGAGTTTGACATTGTTTTTACCAGTTACGGAACAATAGGATGGCTGCCTGATCTTACCAAATGGGCGCAACTCATCGGACAATTCCTTAGGCCGGGCGGACAATTCATCATGGTTGATTTTCATCCCTTCGTTTGGACCTTCGACAATGACATGCAAGCCATTGCCTACGATTATTTCAAAGGGGAACCCATTATAGAAGAAGTGCAAGGAACCTATGCGGACCGTTCTGCGCCGATTCTTACAAAAACGGTCTCCTGGAACCACGGCATGTCCGAGATCCTCAATTCACTGATCTCTTGCGAACTCACCTTGCACCAACTCGAGGAATACGATTATTCTCCCTATGACTGTTTACCGAATCTTGAAAAGCAAGGAGAGGATGTATACAGGTTCCGACATATCAGTCAGCGGATACCGATAGTTTATTCGATCGTTGCAGGCAAGCAACTCATTTGAGCTGTTCGAGCATTTGTTCAACCTGCACAATCAACGGAGTTCGTTCATCATTGAGAATGACATGATCCGCCAGAGGTCTCTTTAGATCATCATGCCATTGTTTGTCGATCCGACGGAGTACTTCCTCCCTGGTAACATTGTCACGGTTCATCACTCGCTGAAGTCTAAGTTCCATCGGAGCAGTTACCAGAACATTTGCATTGAAGCGTTTGTATGCTCCTGTTTCGAACAAAATCGCTGCTTCGTTGAAAACGAGGTCGCTTCCTTGATTCACTGCCCAATCGAAAAAATCCTTTCTTACCACCGGATGAATGATCTTATTCACACCTTCCCTGATGGTGTCATCCTCAAAGATGAGAGCGGCCATTTTCCCTCGGTCAAGTTTTCCGTTCCTGTAGATCTCCTTTCCGAGTAGGTTGGTTAATTCTCTCCGGATATCGGGATGTTGAGATGTCAATTCTTTAGCACGCTCATCTGAGAAATAAACCGGATAACCCATTGCCAGTATGATCCGCGCAACAACACTTTTGCCTGCACCAATGCCCCCTGTTAATCCAATTTTCTTCAAACGATCAGATTTCCTCTACACCGATCATATTGAAAGGAAGCCTGATAATAGCTTGGTAGTCTTCCCCTGCTTCCTCCATATCCTCGTCATCTTCTTCAAAATACCAGTTTACCTGGACAGCCGACCCGCCGGCATTGAGTCTTTCGAGCTTCTTGAAAAGATCGAGGATACACTTTGATGAAGAAGTATTGAAATACTCCAGCCTGATATCGACCGTAGTGGAATCTTTCGGCGACTTAGCATAATGATCGATCCAATCGTTCAGTGGTTTATAAAACTCGATCGAATTCTCAGGAATAGAACGCCCTCTAAGCTCCAGTTTTCCCTCTACCGGATCAAAACTTACGGCCGGTGTTTTTGCCGATGCTTCCAAATGAAAAATTTCTGCCATATCTTATCCATCTATTTTTACGTTCAAACAAAAGAAGCTCGTCTCGGCATTCACCTTTAGAAATTGAAAATCAAGCTTATTCCCTGATTTTCGGGCAATATCGATGATGCCTAATCCTGCAGTTCCTTTCTCTGACAACATTGAGTATTCGAGATTTTGCTGATAATATTGTCTCAAAGCGTCGCTATCCATGCTGTTGATCATTTGTAATTTCAACTTTAGCTCACTTGCTTTTGCGTTTTCAATGTAATTTCCTGTCCTGATCATAAATCCATTATCCTGCTTCGAAATCATTACCAAGGCAGAGCACTTCTCCAGATCAGGAACTGTCAATAAATTAGCATGCTCGTCAACATGATGGTACAAGTTCTGCAAACATTCCACCAGAACATTGAATACTTTTTTACGAAGTTTCGGTGGTTCTTGTAAAGATTCCATACGTGACTCCATGATATGCAATACTGAAGTCAATAATTCTGCCGTAACAACACCTTTGAAAGAAAGGATCACGTGCTCTTCCTCCATGGTTCGGTAAAGATCGTATACGTTGGACAGTGACATCGTGTTGACTCTACACAAATATAAATAAATCAGCGCATGATGTGTCTCAGGGCAATAGATCAGTGAAAAATAAGACAGAGATGAATCAATTTACCTATCGAAAATGCTTGAACCCAACATATTTTCATCCATTATCAAAAAGGTGTTTATTTTTGATCTATGGCAACGAAAGAATGGTTTGCAGAATGGTTCGACACTCCTTACTACCACATCCTCTACCGAGACCGGGACGAAGCTGAGGCGAAGCGGTTCATTCTGAATCTATTGAATTTCCTTAAACTACCTAAGCACAGCAAAGTACTCGACCTGGGCTGTGGCAAAGGAAGGCACTGTATGACTTTGCATGAGCAAGGATATTCAGTAACAGGTGCGGACCTTTCACCGAAAAGTATTAGCCGGGCAAAGAAAGACTATCCAGAGGAGATTCAATTCATTGTTCATGACATGCGTAAGGTCATACCAAGTAGATCGTTTACTGCAGTATTCAATTTATTCACCAGCTTTGGGTATTTTGATTCACAGGAAGACAATTTGCGCGTTCTCCGATCCATTCACAGTATGTTGGAAGTGAACGGATTTCTGATAATTGACTTCATGAATGCTAAAAAGGTGATCCAAAAACTGGTTCCTTCCGAAGAGAAGGAGGTTGAAGGCATCACTTTTCGGATCACAAGGAGATATGATGGAACCCATATTTATAAAAACATAGTGTTTGAAACCGATGGACAGCACCTGGACTTCACCGAGCGCGTGCAAGGATTGCAATTGGAAGACTTCAAGCAATTGCTAGCTGACTCGGATTTCAGTATTCTTCGTACTTTTGGAGACTTTGATCTGAACGATTTCGATGCATCTGTATCTGACCGTCTGATCCTCATTGCACAGCGTACCTGATGGAGAGTTTTGTAGCCATTTCGAGTCTTTTGTTTTCGGTTATCCTGGGTGGATTTTCCGTGACCTACCTGAAACAAACAAACAAAGCACAGGTCATCAAGTTGTTACTTGCCTTCTCTGGTGGATTTTTACTTTCGATCGCCTTTACTCACTTCATTCCTGACCTCTACCATGATGGATCCTCCTCAATCGGGATTTATATCCTTTTAGGGTTCCTCATCCAGCTGCTCTTGGAGTTCTTTTCCGGTGGCATTGAACATGGCCATGTGCACGTACACAAAGGACAGGCTATGCCATGGGGATTATTCATTTCGCTTTCAGTGCACTCTATCCTGGAGGGTATTCCCCTAGGACATCAGTTAATGGGTATTGAAACCCATGATGGTCACTCCCATGGTGGTGACAGCTCCTTGCTCCTTGGTATCGTATTTCACCAGCTGCCGGTAGCCATCGCTCTGATGACGCTACTCACAAATACGCGTTTATCACTCTTGAAATCATGGATGGTTCTGCTCTTGTTCGGGATCATGACACCATTGGGTACTGTTGTGGGATTGACCACTGAGCCCGGCCAGATCGGACTGGATTTCCACATCATTTTGGCCGTTGTGGTCGGGATGTTCCTGCACATTTCAACCACCATAATCTTTGAAACTTCAGAGAACCACAAATTCAATCTTCTTAAGCTGCTCAGCATATTCGTAGGCTGTGCATTGGCTTTCTTTATTGTATGACATCGCTCCTTTGTGCCTAATTAGCGCGTTTAACCAAGAAGTATTTGAGTGGGATATAGACAGAACTCGAGATTGCGATTACCAGGAAAAAATAACCGTTGCCCTCAATCCGATCATCCAGAATAAAATAACCTGTATTGATCACCATCTGGATCATAAAAAATCCAGTGGATATTTCCAGATGTCCAATCTTGTATTCGTTTGCCAATAACTGATAAAGGTGTTTGCGATGCGGTTTCAGAATGTTCTCCCTGTTCAGGATCCTCTGTACGATCGTCCATCCGGAATCGATCATGTACAAGCTAAAAAAAACCAGTGGGTCGATCGATCCGTTGTCGATTACCAGTAATAGCGTTAAAGCGATCAACACGAAACCAAGAGGAATAGAACCCACGTCTCCTAAAAAGCAAATCGCTTGTTTACGGAAGTTATAATAACCAAAAACCAGGTTAGTTAAAATCAGTGAATACAGAAGATTGAGATCGATAAATCCGGTCAAATATGCTGCATATACCAA
>JBKCAB010000167.1:0-4679 GCA_046307935.1 Bacteroidota bacterium
TTGTCGAAGTTGCGATTGATCTGGTTGCGCAAAACTTTGATCTTTTGACGGATAGCATTAAGCAAAGGGGAGGCATCATCTTTAACGTTTCCTGATCGGTCAAAAATGCGGTTGATGGCATCGATCAGCTCCGTGGTGAAATAGGTTTCTCGGAACAGCTCATGAAGTAAAGGATAGCTCTTCTCTCGTTTATTAAAGAAAATGATCAGGGTGTTTACCAATTCAGATGATCGCGAAATCCTACTGTAACCTTCCAGCGCCAAAACAGCATTTCTTACCGGAAGCAGTTTTATCTCTAAGATCAATTCTTCAAAATCAAGTGCCGGAAATGATTCTCCTTCAGTACGGATCATCATAAGTTCATTTACTTTGCCCAACTCCCTTTCAATTTGAGCGAACTGATTTACTGGTTCGAGCTGTTCTAAGCGATTTCGCGCAGTAAGACCGACGGCAAGATCGACCAACCATTCTCTAATGATCGGGAATTCAAGGTCGTGAAGGGTTCGCTGATCAAAGTGCTGCATGGAACAAAGATTCGGTCGAATTGTTAACACCTCAGAAACGTTTCTTGTTTCTAAAATTCTTTACTAATTTAGGCTTTTAACTACAACGCATTACTATGAAACAGTCTCTCATTATTTCGTTTTTTGTCGCGGTATATTCTTTTGTTGCACATAGCCAGCAAAAGTTTGACAACAAACCATTTGTTGAAGGTGAACTGCTAGTCCAGCTCGAGCCCGGTGTAAGTTTAGAAAACGTGGTGAAACGCTTTTACGGTCCATATGGTTTGCAGATCGTTGAGGAGCTCTCGGCTCCAATGCGTGTTTGGTTGGTTAAATTCGATCCTTCTGCCGTTTCGACGATCGATATGCAGCAATTACTCTACGAGCAGGCGGAAATCACCATTGCAGATTACAACTATTATATTGAAATGCGGGAAACAATCCCCAACGATTCTCAGCTGAATCAACAGTGGCATCACGTCAACACAGGACAAACAGGTGGTACAGCAGATGCAGATATCGATTCGGATCTTGCATGGGATATTACTACCGGAGGTACAACTGCTACGAATGATGATATCGTGGTTTGTATCATTGAAGGAGCTAATCTCGATCACGACGATCTGAGGAACAACCGTTGGATGAATCCATTCGAAACAGCCGGGAACAATATTGATGATGATGGTAACGGTTATGTTGACGACATTATGGGATGGAATGCCGGCGGAAATAATGGTGTTGTGGGGTACGGAACGAATAGTGGGAATACATCACACGGAACAAATTGTGTAGGAATGTTTGCGGCGGTAGGAGACAATAATTTAGGCGTGGTTGGTGCGAACTGGGATCTGAAAGTCATGGTGTCAACTTATGCCAGTACAACCCAATCATCCGTGATCGCAGCCTATACGTATCCTTTGATCCAGCGCCAGCGATGGAACAATTCTAACGGTACCGAAGGAGCTTTCGTTGTGGCAACCAGCGCCTCATGGGGTATTGACAATGCCGATCCATCGAATTATCCTTTGTGGTGTAATTTCTACGATACACTGGGTCACTACGGGATCATCAATATTGGCGCAACAACCAATAGTAACCTGAACGTAGATGTAAGCGGTGATATGCCCACAGCATGCTCCAGTCCTTATATGGTTGGAGTGGGTCGAACGGATCATAATGATAACACAGCCGGTGGTTATGGTGTCACAACGATCGATCTTGGAGCTCCCGGCATCAACGTTCGAACGACTGCCAACAACAATGGCTATACGACCACCACAGGAACGTCTTTTGCTTGTCCGCTGACGGCAGGTGTGGTAGGATTGGCATATTCGATTCCGTGCGAAGCGTTCATGAATATCGTAAAGAACGATCCACAGCTTGGTGCAGACCTCGTATTACAAGCTCTACTCAATGGTGCCGATGCCAAGCCGCAGTTGGCGAACAAATTCATCACCGGTGGTCGATTGAATGCGCGTAATACGCTCGACTCGTTATTTCTGTATGCCTGTACAGGTAATTTTTGTCCAACTCCTGGTGGTATTGCAGTGAATGCTGTAACAGATGTTTCTGCCGACATTACCTGGAACGAAAACACAGATATCGATTCATACGGTCTGTATTACAGAGAAGTTGGTCAGCCAACATGGAGCCAACAAACAGTTTCAGGTACTTCAGCTACACTCACCGGTCTGGCATCGTGCACGGAGTATGAATACTACATGGACGCCCTTTGCGGAACTGAAAACAGTTCTTCAACTGCAATTCTGTCCTTTACAACCCAAGGTTGTGGAGCTTGTATCGACCTACCTTATTGCGCTGCTGCTTCGACAGACGCTGCTCAGAACCTGTTCACGGTAACGCAGCCAACATTCATAGCCAATAACTTTACATTCCAGGCACCTTCCGCTTGGGGCGCTAATCTACAATCGACCTACGCTGCCGGAGAACTCGTATTGGTTGACGATGGTACCGCCGGAGATTCCCTGGGCTGCGGCGCATTGGTGAATACCACACAGGTGAATGGAAAGATCGCAGTAGTTTACCGAGGAGCATGTGAGTTTGGTTTGAAGGCGCTCAATGCTCAGAATGCCGGAGCAGTTGGAGTGATCGTGATCAATAATGCGGCAGGAACGATGGATATGGGAGCCGGAGCGAATGGGACAGGAGTGACCATTCCGGTAGCAATGATCAGCAATACAGATGGTGCCATCCTGAAAGCTCAGTTGAATGCCGGTAATGTGGTTCGGGCCATTCTCGGGACCAAAAAGGATTGGATCCAAAGTGTTAGTGTGGATCTCTTTCAGCACATCTCAGGAGATGATCAGGGGTATGGGGACCATTTCGTACAGGGACCGATCACGCTTCAGGCTGGACAGGATCATGATATTACGTTCACACCGGGTTATCAGACGCAGCAATACGGTGTTTATTTCCGTGCCTGGGTAGATCTTGATCAGGATGGAAGTTTCACGTCAGGTGAAATGGTATACGATCAGAATACTGCAGGTCTGGGTGCAGTGTCCGGACAGATCAGTATTCCGGCAGGAGTGCAGCCCGGCAATTCGAGGATGCGAGTTGTAATGAGTTACAGTGGCCCGGGACAGCCAACCTTGCCAGATGTGTGTGCGCAGTTCAATTTCGGTGAGGTAGAAGATTATTGTGTCGAAATCCTAGAGGGCTCTAATTCACTCTATGCACCAGAAAGTACAACGATACGCGTTTATCCGAATCCTGCCAGCGATGCAGTTACATTTGATAACGGTTCCGGAGAAGTATTGTTAATCGAGATGTTGGATGTAACAGGTCGAAAGGTAAGTGATTTGAAGTTGCCAACAGGACAACATACCATGGATGTTTCAGGACTGTCATCCGGTACTTACATCTACAGGATGTTTGCAGACAATGGTGAGCTTTTCAGGACTGGTAAACTTAGAATTAAACACTAAGCAGCCATGAAGATCATATCGTTCAATGTTAACGGGATCCGTGCGATCATGCAAAAATCGTTTGTTCAGGATATGCGGACTGTTAACGCTGATATCATTTGTTTACAGGAGACAAAGGCTACTGTGCAACAAGTAAAGGAGACGGTTGCTGAGTTCGGTGATTACCATGTATTTGCAAACGAAGCTGAACGAAAAGGGTATTCGGGCACCGCAATCCTGACTAAACACAATCCCTTAGCTGTAACCTATTACATAGGACATGTCGATCACGATAATGAGGGAAGAGTTACGTGTGCAGAATTTGAAGATTTTTTTCTCGTCACGGTATATGTCCCCAATTCGGGTAGCGAACTCGCCAGGTTAGGATATAGACAGCAATGGGATCGTGATTTCTTAAGTTACCTGAAAAAGCTGGAAGCGTTAAAGCCTGTCGTCGTTTGCGGTGATTTCAACGTAGCACATAAAGCTGTAGATCTGGCTCGACCAAAGGAGAATTACAATAAGGCTGCTGGCTTCATGCAGGAGGAGATCGATGGTATGGATGCATACCTCAGTAGTGGTCTGACAGACACGTTCAGAGCGTTGAATGGGGATGAGGTCAAGTATTCATGGTGGAGTTACCGCGCCGGTGCGCGAGGTAAGAATATAGGCTGGAGGATCGATTATTTCCTGGTGTCAGATGCTTTTCTACCGAATGTCACGGAATCATTCATATTGAATGAGGTGTATGGATCGGACCATTGTCCGGTTGGAATCACGTTGAGGTAAGAACGACTTTTAGGTGTTATTTGAATATTTTGGAATTCGAGAATTCGCATGTTCGAAATATTTCGAACACGATACGTTGTAACTAACACGAATAGTAAAAATTGACCGCCCAAAAAGCCATAAAAAAAGGGGTTGTTTAAACAGCCCCTTCAAAACAGAAAATTATCTGATCACTGCTTTTTCGTGCAGCAAGACTTACCTTCAGTTGACTTCGATGAACAAGAACCTGCAGCTCCCTGAGCTTCAGACGAGCAACAACCTTTCTTTTTCTTCTTCTTTTTCTTGTCATCTTTCTTGATCTCTGTAGACACTCCGTTAGAAGCAGCATACGCTGTTGTAGCAACAGAACCAACGAATGTCAATAATGCAACGGCAAAAAGTACTTTTTTCATGGCTATCGAATTTTTGATAAATTTAATTAAAATTAGTTCAGCTTTGCAAGCTTAGTTAATCTTCCTTT
>JBKCAB010000168.1:0-1818 GCA_046307935.1 Bacteroidota bacterium
CGCGGGCGGCCATCAAATTCTGTATTCCATATTGTGTCATTCCTCCTCCCGGTCCAGGCAATGTGATATTTGATGTTAGACTATTCTGAAATTGAGAATATGTAAAAAACTTAAACGCATCGGCCTGAACGGACGCATCGATCGTAGTTCGGAGTTGATTGGCAGTAATTAAATAATCACCTGAAGCAAAAATCTCTTGAACAATAGTCCTCAAATGAGCCAAATACATTCGCTTATACATCGGATTACCAAGCATTTTTACGATCAGCGGATGATTCAGCGATGAGCTGTTCGACATAGGATCCAGTTGAGCAGGATTCATCAATTGACCAGAACCGGTTCCACCTGGGAATCCCCCAAAACTCATATTAAGATCCCAAACAGTTGGCACGAAACGATCATTAGTGTCAAAATACAGGTAGTAATTCTGACGGAATGCCCCGCTGTATGAATCAAGATTGACCAACACATTGTTGAATGCCAACATCCAAAGCGCCCTATCAACATCCAGAATTGATTCTATATTGGTAAAATTGTTATTGAGCACATCGATCATATCAACCAGATCGCCCCAACCAAAGTCGGACTGTAACTCATACCGTGAGTAATATAACGTTGAATCAGTCCCTATAAAGTTAAGATCGGGATTACCCATCCCACCGGGACCGGCCCCTCCGACAGGATTGCATTTGAAAAATGATCCTTCTGCCGAATAATAATGATCTCCATTGAATTTCTTATTGATATCCTCCGCGTTAGAATAAAGCCCTCGCAGTTGACCATTGATATATACATTTGCGAAATTCGCTTTGGGACAGTCCATATATTGCTCCAGTATAGCATAGGAAAGTACTTCTCTTATCATGGAAGGGTCCTGATAACCGTTTTGTAATTTAAAGTCGGTGTACCCCTGATAATCATTTGCAGTTTGAATATAGTCCAGCTTGATATGCAAAGGATTTTTCTGATTATTGGCATTGTAGGAGCTATTTCCTTTGTACTTCACTCCAACACTATCGAATACAGCGCCGTTTACCCGAACAGAATCGGCGAGTAAATATCCTTCCGTTGAATTTGCAAGTGCATCCAACTGAGCATCCCAATCAGAGAATCCAAAAAATATTTCAACTGTCTGAACGGTTGAACGATCATAAAAATCTTGTGATGTTGCAGTTATAGACACAAACAAAACTGATACAAAAAGGATTGTTTTCATGCTTGAGTTTTTTTTGATAAATACGATGGTAATATAAAATTAATTTGTGGTTAACATTAATGTTTTTAAACGAAAAAACCCAAGCCTGAGGTTGGGTTTCAAAAACAAAATATTGAATATCAAATGTCTATCTTGGCATATTTTGCATTCCGCTCAATGAATTCGCGTCTCGGAGGAACATCATCTCCCATGAGCATGGAAAAGATCTGATCACACTCGGCGGCATTTTCGATCGTTACCTGACGTAGCGTTCTGCTTTCCGGATTCATTGTGGTTTCCCATAGCTGTTCCGCATTCATCTCACCGAGACCTTTGTATCGTTGTACCGTAACAGAGGACTCACTACCTCCACCTTTAAGATCCTGAATCAAACGGTCTCTCTGGTCTTCATTCCATGCATAAACCGCTTTTGAACCTTTCTTAACTTGGTACAGTGGTGGCGTTGCGATATAGATATAACCATTTTCTATGAGTGCCTTCATGTAACGGAAGAAGAACGTCAAGATCAATGTTTCGATATGAGAACCATCCACATCGGCATCACACATAATTATGATCTTGTGGTATCGCAACTTCTCGACATTCAATGCCTTGGAATCATC
>JBKCAB010000169.1:0-6406 GCA_046307935.1 Bacteroidota bacterium
TTTTATGCCAACTATCCAACAATTAGTTCGCAAAGGAAGAACAGCGGTGGTGAAGAAGAGTAAGTCTGCTGCACTTGATTCTTGCCCACAGCGTAAAGGGGTATGTGTACGTGTGTACACCACTACTCCTAAGAAGCCGAATTCGGCTATGCGAAAAGTTGCCAGAGTACGATTGACTAACGGTAAGGAAGTCAATGCATACATCGGCGGTGAAGGTCACAACTTACAGGAGCACTCATTGGTGCTGGTGCGTGGAGGAAGGGTTAAGGACCTTCCTGGTGTACGTTACCACATCGTACGCGGAGCTGAAGATACAGCAGGTTTCGAAGGAAGAAAGCAGCGTCGCTCCAAGTATGGAACTAAGAGACCTAAACAGAAATAATTAAAGCTTTGAAGAGATGAGAAGAAGAAAAGCTAAAAAAATTGCGATACTCCCAGATCCTAAGTTCAACGAAGTAGTGGTAACTAAATTCGTGAATAACCTCATGTACGATGGAAAGAAGAGTTTGGCATTTAAAATATTCTACGATGCTATCGAGATCGTAGAGAAAAAGATTGAAGATCAGAACGCTCTTGATGTTTGGAAGAAGGCTTTGGAAAATGTCACTCCAGCAGTCGAAGTTCGTAGCCGCCGAGTAGGTGGTGCTACTTTCCAGATTCCTACCCCTGTTCGTGAAGAGCGAAAGTCATCACTTGCAATGAAGTGGTTGATCGGATACTCCCGCAAGCGCAACGAGAAAACAATGGCTCAGAAACTTGCCGGTGAGATCATCGCCGCTTCCAAAGAAGAAGGTGCCGCATACAAGAAGAAGGAAGATACGATGCGTATGGCTGAAGCAAACAAAGCGTTCTCACATTTTAGATTCTAAAAATCATGGCAAGAGATCTTAGTTTAACAAGAAATATTGGTATCGCAGCTCACATTGATGCTGGAAAGACAACCACTACTGAACGTATCCTATACTATTCCGGTGTGAATCACAAGATCGGTGAAGTACACGAAGGAGGTGCAACAATGGACTGGATGGAGCAGGAGCAGGAGCGTGGTATTACCATCACTTCGGCTGCAACAACGGTTAATTGGAATTACCGCGGTCAGAAATACCATATCAACATCATAGATACACCGGGACACGTTGACTTTACCGTTGAGGTAAACCGTTCACTCCGTGTTCTTGACGGATTGGTATTCCTTTTCTCCGCAGTTGACGGTGTTGAGCCTCAGTCGGAAACGAATTGGCGTCTTGCGAACAACTACAACGTTCCACGTATTGGATTCGTAAATAAAATGGATCGTCAGGGGGCTGACTTCTTGGCTGTATGTAAGCAGGTTAAAGAAATGTTGGGTAGCCATGCGCTTCCACTTCAGATTAACATCGGTGACGAGGACAATTTCAAAGGAGTAGTTGACTTAATCAATTGGAAAGGTATTGTTTGGAATGATGCAGATCAGGGTATGACTTTTAAAGAAGTTGAAATCCCTGCTGATATCATTGATGATGCACGTCAGTTGAGAAGTGAATTGCTTGAAGCTGTTGCTGAGTTTGATGAGTCTTTGATGGAGAAATTCTTTGAGGACGAGAACTCATTGACTGAAAGAGAGATCCTTGATGCATTGCGTCAGGCTACTATCTCAGGAAAAGTTGTTCCGATGAGGTGTGGTTCTTCATTCAAGAATAAAGGAGTTCAAGCCATGCTTGATATGGTTATGGAGATTCTGCCTTCTCCATTGGATATCGAGGCGATCACAGGTACTGATCCGAAGACAGAAAATGAAGTTTCTCGCAAGCCGTCTTATGATGAGCCTTTTGCTGGACTAGCTTTCAAAATCGCAACTGACCCATTCGTTGGTCGTCTCTGTTTTACCCGTGCATACTCAGGTAAATTGCCGGCAGGTTCATACGTATTGAATACACGTACTGGTAACAAGGAGAGAATTTCACGAATCTTCCAGATGCATGCGAACAAGCAGAATCAGATCGATGAACTGGGAGCTGGTGATATCGGCGCATTGGTTGGTTTTAAGGATATCAGAACTGGAGATACGTTGTGTGCTGAGAACGCACCGATCATTCTAGAGTCGATGAAATTCCCTGATACGGTTATCGGTGTTGCTATTGAGCCGAAAAATCAAGCTGATCAGGACAAATTTGGAGTATGTCTTTACAAGCTTGCTGAAGAAGATCCAACTTTCCGTGTGAATACAGATGAAGAAACCGGACAGACGATCATTTCCGGAAGGGGTGAACTTCACCTGGAGATCATCGTTGACCGTCTGCGTCGCGAGTTCAAGGTTGAAGTAAACCAAGGAGCTCCTCAGGTTTCTTACCGTGAGAACATCACAGCAGAAGTAAACCACAGAGAGGTCTACAAGAAGCAGTCCGGTGGTCGTGGTAAGTTTGCTGATATCGTTGTAAAGATTTCTCCTCAGAATGATCCTGAAAAATCAGGACTTGAGTTCATCAATAGTATCAAGGGTGGTAACATTCCACGCGAATTCATCCCTTCAGTTGAAAAAGGATTCAAAGAATCAATGAAGAATGGTGTAATGGCTGGATTCCAGGTAGACGCCATGAAAGTTGAGCTTTTAGATGGTTCATTCCATGCAGTTGACTCCGACTCACTCTCATTCGAATTGTGTGCTAAGATGGCTTACAGAACGGCATTGAAAAATGCGCGCCCTGTCCTTCTCGAGCCGATCATGAAAATGGAGGTGGTTACTCCTGAAGAGAATATGGGTGATATCGTTGGCGACTTGAACCGTCGTCGTGGTGTGATCCGTGGTATGGATGACAGAGCAGGTTCAAAGGTGGTTAAGGCCGATGTTCCGCTTTCTGAAATGTTCGGATACGTTACACAGCTTCGTACCCTTTCGTCGGGACGTGCAAGTTCATCGATGGAATTCTCTCATTATGCAGAAGCTCCTAAGAACATCGCTGACGATGTAGTAGCCAAGGCAAGTGGAAAAGTTACAGCTTAATAATATTGATTGAAATGAGCCAGAAAATTAGAATCAAATTAAAATCATACGATCACAACCTCGTTGATAAATCAGCAGAGAAGATCGTAAAAACAGTAAAAGCTACCGGTGCTGTTGTGAGTGGACCAATTCCACTGCCAACGCACAAGAGAATTTACACTGTTCTAAGATCACCACACGTAAACAAGAAGGCACGTGAGCAGTTCGAGCTTTGTTCGTATAAGCGTTTGCTCGATATCTACAGCTCTTCATCGAAGACAGTAGATGCCCTGATGCGACTTGAATTGCCGAGTGGGGTTGATGTAGAAATCAAAGTTTAATTTTTTAATAACTAAAGTATGCCGGGAATTATTGGTAGAAAAATCGGAATGACTAGCGTCTACAGTGCCGAGGGTAAGGCAACACCATGCACAGTGATAGAAGCTGGTCCTTGCGTAGTAACGCAAGTAAAGACTCAGGACCGAGATGGCTACAATGCCATTCAGCTGGGTTTCGGAGACCGTAAGGAGAAGAATACTCCGAACGCATTGAAAGGTCATTTCAAGAAAGCGAACACCGCGCCGAAATCAACACTTGTAGAATTCAAGGGTTTTGATGCTCTGAATTTGGGAGATACTGTTGATGCAAACATTTTTGAGGAAGGTGAATTCGTGAGTGTTTCGGGAACATCGAAAGGAAAAGGTTTTCAGGGTGTTGTAAAGCGACACGGTTTTGGCGGGGTAGGTCAGTCTACTCACGGTCAGCACAACCGTCTTCGTGCGCCGGGTTCTATTGGAGCATGTTCATTTCCTGCGAGAGTATTCAAAGGAATGCGAATGGCTGGTCAGACCGGTAACAAGCGCGTTGTAATGGAAAATCTTGAGGTACTTAAAGTACTTTCTGACAAGAATATCATCGTAGTTAAAGGGTCCGTTCCCGGAGCTAAAGGTTCAACCGTAACAATCTTGAAATAATGGAAGTAAAAGTATTTGACGCGAAAGGAAAAGCGACTTCAAAGAAAGTAACGCTTTCAGATGCAGTTTTCGGGATTGAACCGAATGACCACGCGATCTATCTGGATGTTAAACAACATCTGGCGAATCGCCGTCAGGGAACGCACAAGGCAAAGGAAAGAGCTGAGATCTCAGGATCGACAAAAAAGATCAAGAAGCAGAAGGGAACAGGTGGTGCCCGTGCCGGAAGTATCAAATCCGGAACACGTGTAGGTGGTGGACGTATCTTTGGTCCGCGTCCGCGTAACTACAGCTTCAAGTTGAATGTCAAACTCAAGCGTTTGGCAAGAAAATCAGCATTTGCTTACAAAGCGAAGAACGATGGTATTATGGTACTGGAAGATCCGAAGTTTGAAGCTGCAAAGACGAAAGACTTCAAGGCGCTACTCGCTGCTTTAAAGCTGGACAACGAAAAGGTTTTGATGATCGTTGGAGGACATGACGAAAATGTGTACTTGTCATCACGAAACCTTTCTCGTGTGAAAGTCGTATCTGCTGACTCTGTGAACACATATGACGTTCTGAATGCAAAGAAGGTGTTGATGGCTGAAAGCTCAATTCCTGTAATTGAAAAGATTCTAAACTAATTGATGATGAGAACAATTATCAAAAAGCCGGTCATTACAGAAAAGGCAACTGCGGGAAGCGAGAAGCATAACCGTTTCACCTTTGCTGTTGACAGAACGGCCAATAAGATCGAAATTAAGAATGCCGTCGAGAAATTGTACGGTGTCCATGTTGTGGACGTACGTACAATGAATTATGGCGGTGGTAAATCCTCTGTTAAGTATACTAACAAAGGTATCGTCGAGCAACCAAGCCGCATCTGGAAAAAGGCTGTGGTAACTGTTGCTGAAGGAGAGACGATTGATCTATTTAATAATTTTTAAGCGTTGAACGATGAGTCTTAAAAAATTCAAGCCTACTACTCCAGGGCAAAGACACAAGATCATCAGTGATTATTCTGAGCTTACTGCGAGCACTCCGGAGAAGAGCCTCGTAGCGAAGAAGAATAAATCGGGTGGTCGAAACAACGACGGTCGCATGACCATGCGCTACATTGGTGGTGGTCACAAGCAATCCTACCGTATCGTTGATTTTAAAAGAGACAAGCATGACGTACCAGCAACGGTGAAGTCGATCGAGTACGATCCAAACCGTTCTGCACACATCGCTCTTCTCTATTATGCGGATGGTGAAAAGCGCTACATCATTGCTCCGAACGGATTAAAAGTAGGAGACAAGGTAGTAGCCGGAAAAAATGCTACGCCTGATGTTGGTAACGCAATGTTTCTGAGCGATGTTCCGCTGGGTACTGTGATCCATAACATTGAGCTGAAGCCTGGTAAAGGTGGTGCTATTGCCCGTGGTGCAGGAACTTACGCTCAATTGAATGCACGTGATGGACGCTATGCTATTGTGAAGCTTCCTTCAGGTGAAACCCGAATGATCCTTACTACTTGTATGGCAACGATCGGTTCTGTTTCTAATTCTGAACACAACCTGCAGGTTTCCGGTAAGGCTGGTCGTTCACGTTGGCTGGGTCGCCGTCCACGCGTTCGTGGTGTGGTAATGAACCCGGTTGATCACCCAATGGGTGGTGGTGAAGGGCGTAATGCCGGAGGTCACCCTCGTTCGCGCAATGGTATGCCAGCTAAAGGCTTCAAGACGCGTTCGAAGAAGAAGTATTCAGATAAGTTTATCATCGAAAGAAGAAAAAAATAAGTAGGATATGAGTCGTTCGTTGAAAAAACCACCTTTCGTTCATTACAAATTGATGAAAAGAGTGGATGACGCGCAAGCGTCAAATAGCAAGGCGGTGATCAAGACCTGGTCTAGAGCCTCTACGATCACACCGGATTTTGTCGGTTTGACATTCGCAGTGCACAATGGTAATAAGTTCATTCCTGTTTTCGTAACGGAGAACATGGTAGGGCACAAGTTGGGTGAATTCGCTCCAACGCGTAACTTCCGTGGTCATGCCGGGAACAAAAAGGATAAAAAACGATAAAAAGCAGCAAAGTCATGGGTGCTAGAAAGAAGTTAAGAGCTGAGAAATTAAAGGAGGAAAAGCGTGCTACAGCTATTGCACGTTTGAATGACTCCAATATCGCTCCGAGAAAGATGAGATTGGTGGCAGATCTCATAAGGGGAGTTGAAGTCAATAAAGCGCTGAATATATTGCAACACAATGCGAAGACCGCTTCGACGAGTCTAGAGAAATTGCTTCGTTCTGCGATCGCTAACTGGGAGCAAAAGAATGAAGGAAAGAGCATTGAAGAAGAAAAGCTCATAGTGAAGTCGATCCAAGTAGGAGGAGGAGCCATGCTGAAGAGTATTCAGGCAGCTCCTCAAGGAAGAGCTCACCGAGTCAGAAAGAGATCAAATAATGTGACCATTATCGTGGATGGTGCTAAATAAGCTGTGTTAAAAT